>JBDTVA010000054.1:0-7569 GCA_040007455.1 Actinomycetota bacterium
ATCTACGGAGAGGGCGAAACGGCCGTCCACGCACTGCAGGGAGTCTCGCTCGACATCCCGAAGGGCGACCTGACCGCGATCATGGGGCCGTCGGGATCGGGCAAGTCGACGCTGATGCACATCCTCGCGGGGCTCGACAAGCCCACGGCCGGCGAGGTCGCGATCGCGGGGACGAAGATCACGCGTCTCGGCGACTCCGATCTGACCAAGCTCCGCCGCGAGCACATCGGCTTCGTCTTCCAGTTCTTCAACCTGCTGCCGATGCTCACGGCCGAGGAGAACGTCCTGCTGCCGCTCTCGATCGCGGGCGAGAAGCGCGACCCGGAGTTCTTCGAGGCGCTGCTGCACGACGTCGGTCTGGCCGACCGGCGCACCCACCGCCCTTCGGAGCTGTCCGGCGGGCAGCAGCAGCGCGTCGCGATCGCGCGAGCCCTCGTCTCGCGCCCGACGGTCGTGTTCGCGGACGAGCCGACGGGCAACCTCGACTCGAAGACCGGCAGCGAGATCCTCGAGCTCCTCCGGCATTCGGTCGAGGAGTACGGCCAGACGACCGTGATGGTCACGCACGAGCCCCGCGCTGCGGCGATCGCCGACCGCGTGCTCTTCCTCGCGGACGGCAAGATCGTCATGGAGCTTCCGCGCTCGACGCAGCCCGAGATCCTCGCGGCGCTCGACGCGATCACGACGGCGTGATCAAGTTCGCCCTGAAGGGTCTGCTCGGCCGCAAGCTGCGCACCGCGCTGACCGCGGTTGCGATCGTGCTCGGCGTCGCGATGGTGAGCGGCACGTACGTCCTGACGGACTCGATCGACCAGGCGTTCGACGCGATCTTCAACGAGACCCGTCAGGGCTCGGACGCGGTGATCACGGGCAGATCGGCGTTCGACCTCACCGACGGCAGCGGTAGCGAGGCACCGACGCTCGACGAGTCCCTGCTGGAGCGCGTCCGCGCACTTCCGGAAGTGCAGCGCGCCGAAGGCGGCGTCGACAGCGAGTCGACGGTTCTGATCGATGAGCAGGGCAAGGCGATCGTCGGCAACGCCCCGTCGATCGGCTTCAGCATCGCCGACGGCGAATCGCCGTTCAACCCGCTCAGGCTCGTCGAAGGCGGCTGGCCGGGATCGAACGAGATCGTGATCGACGAAGCGACGGCAAAGAAGAAGGGCTTCAAGGTGGGCGACACAATCGCGGTCCAGGCCGAAGGCCCGGTCCAGCGGTACCGGATCTCCGGGCTGATCCGCTTCGGCGACTCGCTCTCGACGATCGGCGACGCGACGCTTGCGGGGTTCGATCTCCCGACGGCGCAGCGCCTGTACCGCAAGGAGGGCCGGCTCGACGAGATCGCCGTCTCGTCGAACCCGAACGTCTCCCCGCAACAGCTCACTGCCGCGATCCAGGCGGTGATCCCCCCGACGGCCCAGGTGCGAACGGGTCAGGCCCAGGCAACCGAGGAGGCGTCCGAGACGAACGAGTTCATCACGTTCCTGCAGGGCTTCCTGCTCGCGTTCGGGGGCATCGCGCTCTTCGTCGGCAGCTTCGTGATCGCGAACTCGCTCGCGATCACGATCGCGCAGAGGACGCGCGAGTTCGCGACGATCAGGACGATCGGCGCATCACGACGGCAGGTGCTCGGATCGATCGTGCTCGAGTCGCTCGTCGTTGGGATCCTCGCCTCGGTGATCGGACTTTTCCTGGGCCTCGGGCTCGCAACCGTGCTCTTCCGGCTCTTCGACGCGGTCGGGTTCACGCTGCCGAACACCGGCCTCGTCTTCCAGACGCGGACGATCGTCGTCGCCCTGCTCGTCGGCATCCTCGTCACGCTGATCGCCAGCCTCCGTCCGGCGATTCGAGCGACGCGCGTGCCGCCGATCGCCGCGGTCCGTGAGGGCGCGACGTTGCCGGAGTCGCGCTTCGCGCCGTATCGCACCGTTGGAGCCTCGGTGCTGACCCTCCTCGGGTTCGCGGCGATCCTCTTCGCGCTCTTCGCCCCCGACCTCTCGACGACGAGCCTCCTGATCTGGCTCGGACTCGGAGCGCTGCTGGTCTTCCTGGGCTTCGCGCTCCTCTCCGTTCGGTTCATCGGTCCGCTCGCTTTCGCACTCGGCTGGCCGGCGACCAAGATCGGTGGCGCCGCGGGGGCACTCGCCCGCGACAACGCTCGCAGGAATCCTCAGCGGACCGCCTCGACCGCCTCCGCGCTGATGATCGGTCTCGCGCTGGTCACGCTCGTCGCCGTGCTTGCCGCCGGGATCACGTCGACGTTCCGGGGCGCCGTCGAAGACCTCTGGACGAATGCGGACTACGCGGTGACCGCCCAAAACAACTTCTCGCCGATACCGGCTGCAGTGAGCCAGCAAATCGCCGAGGTGCCGGGCGTCGACGCAGTCGGGGACGTCCGGACCGGCGACGCTGAGGCGTTCGGCAAGCCGTTCTTCGCCACCGCCGTGACGCCCGACCTGAGCACGATGCTCGACCTCACGTGGAAGGAAGGCACCGAAGACGTCCTGGCAGAGCTCGGCGACGACGGCGCGATCGTCGACGACGGCTACGCGAGCGACCACAACCTCCGGCTCGGTTCCCCGATCCGCCTGACGTTCGCGAACGGCGACAAGGAGAGCTATCGGATCGAAGGCGTCTTCGACCCACCGCCGGGCGGCTCCCCCTTCGGCCCGGTCACGATCTCGGCAGCGGCGTGGGACAAGCACACCGATAACCCGCGCAACCTCTTCTCGTTCGTGCGGATGGAGGGCGGCCAGACCCCCGCGAACGAAGCCAAGCTCGAGCAGGCGCTACGCGAGTTCCCGAACGCGAAGGCCCAGACGCGCAGCCAGTTCATCGACAACCAGATCGCCGGCCTGAGCGCGATCCTGAACATCCTCTACGTCCTGCTCGCGCTCTCGGTCGTCGTGTCGCTCTTCGGGATCGTCAACACGCTCGTGCTGACGGTGTTCGAGCGCACGCGCGAGATCGGGATGCTTCGCGCGATCGGGATGACGCGGCGGCAGGTGCGGCGCATGATCCGCCACGAGAGCGTGATCACGGCGCTGATCGGCGGCATCCTCGGAATCATCCTCGGCGTCGTGCTCGGGGCGCTGCTGGTGGCGCGAATCGACTTCATCGACTTCACGCTGCCGGTCGGCTCGCTGATCGCGTTCACGATCGCCACGATCGTCGTCGGGATCATCGCGGCCGTCTTCCCGGCGCGGCGGGCAGCTCGGCTGAACGTGCTCGAAGCGCTTCAGTACGAGTAACCGCGTTCCCGGCGGAACGGATAGCCGGCCCACCAGAGCTCGAACGGCTTGCCGTCCTCGCCGCGGACGACGCGGAGCAGCTCGCCTTCCTCGTGGCCCTGCGCGGAGCGGAAGCGGTCGGGCCCTTCCTGCGCGAAGATCGCGTCGTCGCTCTCGAGCCGCCCCGTCCACCGGAAGCGGTGCTCGACGCCCTCCGACCACCACGAGCCGAGGATCCCCTCGACCTCAGCGGGCGCGGCTGCCGACGCGTCGTCACGCTGCCGGCGCGGAGGAACGAGCGACGCGGTAACCGCGCGGAGACCTTCAGGCTGCGTCTCGTTCGTCAAGACGGCGGCGCCGGCCTTCGTGTCGCGGTCGTAGAGCAGGAACGAACGGAAGCCGACGGTCGCGCCCTCGTGGCCCCATAGCTCGCGCCCGTCGACGCGGACGCACTCGACTCCGAGCCCGAACGCCTCGTCCCAGCCCGCGTGCGCATACGGGCGGTGCAGCTCCTCGAGCGCGAGCAGACGGGTTCCCCAACGAGCGAGGTCGCCCGCCGTGCTCCACAACCCGCCCGACGCGCTCGTGCCTCCCTTGACGAGCAGCTTCTCGGGACGCCCGCGGAAGAACCCGCGCGCGTAGGGCTCCTCGGGCTCCCACGTCGTCCGGCGGAGACCCTGCGGCTCGAGCAGCAAGGTGCGGACGGCGTCCTCGACCGACGCGCCGGCCCGCTCGGCCACGAGCTCGCCCAGGACGAGGTAGCCGAGGTTCGAGTAGTGGAAGCGTCCCGGCGGCAGGATGCGCTCGGCACGGTCGAACCGCGCGACGACCTCCTCGCGGTCGGGGAACTCGAGCGTCGCCCACTCCTCGCCCGGAAGCTCGCGCTGGAGGCCCGACGTGTGCGACAGCAACTGCCTCGGCGTCCCGAACCGGGTCGGCTCGTCGAGGTCGACGCGCAACTCGAGCAGCGCCGCCGCGACGAAGGTCTTCGTGACCGACGCGATCGCGTACTGCGTGTCCGGCCGCGCATCGCCCGCGGTCTGCGACCAGGTGACCTCGCCGTCCTCGAACACCGCGGCGGAGATGCTCGGGAGACCGTGCTCCTCGAGCGCGCGCTCGAGGAGGTCAGGCTTCGACAAGAACGCCGAGCGCGCGAGGGATCAGGTCGATCGCACGGTCGATGTCGTCGTCCGAGACGTCGAGGTGGGTGACCGCCCGCAGCGTCGTCGAGTGCACGGTCGCGGACATGCCGACGCCGTGCTCCTTCAACCGCGCGAGCGCCTCCCACTTCGTCAGTCCGTAGGGATCGACGTCGACCTGCACGAAGTTCGTCTCGACGGAGTCGAGGTCGATCGCGATCCCGGCCGCCGCGAGACCTTCCGCAAGGCGGCGCGCACGCGCATGGTCCTCGGCGAGCCGGTCGACGTGGTGATCGAGTGCGTAGACGCCTGCGGCCGCCACGATCCCGGCCTGCCGCATCGCGCCCCCGAAGAGGTGCTTGGCGCGCCGCGCCTTGAGCATCAGCTCCTCCGAGCCCGCGACGATCGCGCCGAGCGGGCAGCCGAGGCCCTTCGAGAGGCAAAGCGTCACGGTGTCGAAGCGGCCGCTGATCTCGGCCGCCGGGACGCCGAGTGCGACCGCCGCGTTCAGCACGCGCGCCCCGTCGAGATGCACGCGCAGGCCGAGCTCGCGCGAGGTCTCGACGACCGCCTCGAGCTCCTCGAGCGGCCAGACCCTGCCGCCGGCCGAGTTGTGCGTGTTCTCGAGCGAGACGAGCTTCGTCACAGGCTCGTGCCCCGAGCGCGGGTCGGTCATCGCGGAGCGGATCTGCTCTGGCGCGAGCCGTCCCGCGAAGCCGGGCAACGGGCGCGTGAACAGCCCGGAATGGGCAGCCGGCCCGCCCTGCTCGGCGATGAAGAGGTGCGAGTGCTCCTCCGCGATCACGACATCGCCGGGCTCCGTGAGGATCCGGATCGCGATCTGGTTGGCCATCGTCGCCGTAGGGAGGTAGACGGACGCCTCCTGGCCGAGCAGCACGGCGGCGCGCGACTCGAGCTCGAGCACGGTCGGGTCCTCGCGCTTCTGCTCGTCCCCGACGACCGCGTTCGCGATCGCCTGGCGCATCGCGGGCGTCGGTTGGGTGAGCGTGTCGGAGCGGAGCTCGATCATCGCGCTCATTGTGGCAGGACGACTGCGCCCTCCCACGGACCGAGCCGCAGCGTGCCCTCGACCGATTCGCCGCTCCGCGCACCCCCCGTGTCGAGACGAATGCGCCCGTTGACGCCGTGGACGTGCGCGCTCCGCTCGCCGAGGTTGATAGCGACCACTGCCGATTCGCCGCGCCGCCAGGCCCAGACCACGTCCGGGGTGTCGAGGGTCGTCATCGTCGGGGCAAAGGCGCGCCGCGCGTCGAGCAACTCGCGCGTGAACCACAGCGTCGACGACTCGTCCGCGCGCATGTCCTCGACGTTGCGGGTCAGGTCGCCGTGGCGGATCCACCACTCGTGGTCGGCGGTCGGAGCCCACGGCATCGGCGTGCGCGCGCCGTCGCGGCTGTGCGCCGTGTCGAGCTGCTCGCTTGCCGGGATCGGAACCTGCTCCATGCCGAGCTCGTCGCCGTAGTAGAGGATCGGCGTGCCGCGCAGCCCGAGCAGGAGCATCAGCGCGCAGCGGATCTTCGCCTCGTCTCCCGCGCACCAACGCGTTGGGAAGCGGACGATGTCGTGGTTCGACCCGCACCAAACGGACCACGCATCCTCAGGAAACGCCTGCCGGGCTCCTTCCACGACGTCGCGCAGCTCGTCCGCGTCGAGGTGCGCGAGGGTGAACGAGAAGATCATCGGCAGCTGGAGCTCGTCGTCGTCGCCGAAGTACTTCGCGAGCTCCGCGAGGTTCGGGACCCACGTCTCGCCGAGGAGCACCCGTTCGGGGTCGTACTCGCGCGCGATCGCGCGCCAGCGGCGGTAGATCTCGTGCACCTCGGGCCGGTTCATGTTGTAGACGCGCTCCTCCCGCGGGTCCTGCGCCTTCCCGACGATCGGGTTGTCGCGGAGCTGCGCGTCCTTGACCAGCGCGTGCGCGACGTCGATCCGGAAGCCGGCGATGCCCCGGTCGAACCAGAAGCGGAGCGTCTCCTCGAACTCCTCGCGCACGCCCTGGTTCCACCAGTTCAGGTCGGGCTGCTCGGGGAGGAAGTTGTGCAGGTAGTACCTGCCGACCTGGGGGTGCTTCGTCCACGCGGACCCGCCGAACGTCGACGTCCAGTTGTTCGGCTCGTCCGCCCAGACGTACCAGTCGCGCTTCGCAGGGTCGGAGAACCACGGGTGCTCGCTGCTCGTGTGGTTCGGGACGAGGTCGAGCACGACCTTCATCCCGCGTGCGCCCGCGTCGGCGACGAGCGCGTCGAGGTCGTCGAGCGTCCCGTAGTCCGGGTGGACGCCGTGGAAGTCGGAGACGTCGTACCCCCAGTCCGCGTTCGGCGACGGGTGGATCGGCGTCAGCCAGATCGCGTCGACGCCGAGCCACTCGAGGTAGTCGAGCTTCGACCGGATGCCGGGCAGGTCACCGTGCCCGTCACCGTTCGCGTCGGCGAAGGACCGGACGTAGATCTGGTACAGGACCGCGTCGCGCCACCACATGCGGCGCGTCAGGCTACCGACAACGGTTTGCGCGCGACGAAGACGACGAAGTCGTCGTCGGCCTTCGCCGCCCGTTCTTCGTGGCCTCCGTGGACTGCGTCGACCTCGAAGCCGGCACGTTCCAGCATCAGCACGAGCTCGTTCGTGAAGTAGAGCCCAATGTCCAGCGTGTGGTCCTCCTCGGCGACGAGCTCGCCGTCCCGCCACTGACGTGCGCGGATCTCGAGGGTCGCGCGCTGCTCGAGCGGGTCGAGCGCGAGGAGCCTCGACTGCAACGCGAGCTCGCTCCCGTCGGACGCACGCCGGCGCTCCCCGTCGTCGTCGGACCACGCGCGCGGGAGGCCCGTGCGCTCCTCTCGCAGCCAGCGCTGCCATTGCCCCGAGTTGGCGTACGGAACCTCGTTGTCGAGGACGAGCGTGCCGCCCGGCTCCAGATGCTCGTGGAAGCGTGCGAGCGCCTGGAGGTCCTGCTGCCGGTCGCTGCCGAGAGCGAAGCCCCCGCAGACGACGATCGTCCGGTACGAGCGCGGCGGGTCGAGCTCGTGCATCGGCTGCACGAACAGCGTGGGCAACAGCCCCTCGCGCTCGGCCCGCTCGCGACAGAGCGCGATCATGTCCTCCGAGACGTCGCAGCCGTCGACGTCGAGCCCCGCGTGGAGGTACGGAAGCAGCAGCCTGCCGGTCCCGCAGGCGACGTCGAG
>JBDTVA010000055.1:0-7480 GCA_040007455.1 Actinomycetota bacterium
GGGTGACACGGGGAAGGCGTTCTCGCGCGCGCTCGGCGATGTCGAGTGGCCGCCCGCACCGCGATGAAGCTGACCGAGGACATGCAGCGGGTCGTGCTCGAGCAGCGACTCGGCTTTCACGCGACCGTCTGCCCTGACGGCACGCCCAACCTGTCGCCGAAAGGAACGACGAGCGTCTACGACGACGAGCACCTCCTCTTCGCCGAGATTTGCTCGCCACGCACGATCGAGAACCTGCGCGCGAACCCCGCGATCGAGGTCAACGTCGTCGACCCGATCGTGCGCAAGGGGTACCGCTTCAAGGGCACTGCGACGCTGCACGAGGGCGGCGACGTTCACCGCCGCGCGCTCGAGCTGCTCCGCGAGCGCGACTACGGCGATTACGAGGAGCGGCTGCGCTTGATCGTGCTGATCCGGGTCGAGCGCGCAGAGCCGCTGACGTCGCCGGCCTACGACATGGGCCACACCGCCGAAGAGCTCGCGGCGCAGTACCTCGAGCACTACCGCCCGCTTCACGCCTGACCCAGGATCACCTCGACCGCCGCGCCTGGATCATCCTTCGGACAAAGTGTCGCGACTCAGCACGAATGGGTCGTCATCTGATCCGGGCGAACGGGCTGTTTCCGCGGGGCGCTCAGCCCGCCAAGGGGCCGGCGCCATTCGAGGCGCGAACGACCCACGCCGCGCCGTAGGTCTCCCTGACGGTCTCGAGGATCGCGTCAGCTCGTGCGCTCGGCGCGATCGCGACCACGCAGCCGCCGAAGCCGGCCCCCGTCAGGCGCGCGCCGTGAGCTCCCTTGGACACGAGCAGCTCCACGAGCGCGTCGAGCTCCGGCGTCGAGACCCGGTAGTCGTCGCGCAGGCTCGCGTGGCTCTCGCGCATCAGTTCGCCGACACGCCGGACGTCCCCGGCGTCGAGCGCGGCTGCGGTCTGCTCGACGCGTGCGTTCTCGGTGACGACGTGTCGCCCGAGCGGCTCGTCCACCACCTGGTCGAGGGCCGCGTCACGCAGAGAGCGGAGACCGAGCCCGGCCGCGATCCGCTCGCAGGCCGCGCGACGCTCGGCGTACTCACTGCGCTCGAGCGTCCGCTGAACACCCGAGTGAACGACCACGATCCCAGCGTCGTCGGGGATGCGCACGTAGCGGAGCTCGAGGGAACGGCAGTCGATCAACAGCGCGTGGCCGGCGCGCCCGGCGACCGACGCGAGCTGATCCATGACGCCTGAGGGAACGCCGGTTGCGAGGTGTTCGGCTTTCTGGCACCGGAGCGCGAGCTCGACAGGCGGGAGGTCGCCGCCACCGAGCGCGAGCGCGACGGCGACCTCGAGCGCCGCGCTCGACGAGAGCCCTGAGCCGGGCGGGATCGAAGAAGCAAGCACGCCGTCGACGCCGAAAGGCGGTGTGAGCACCTCCCGGACGGCGTCGACGTACCGTGTCCACTCGTCCTCGATCTCGTCGAGCGAGCGCAGGCAGACCTCGCCGTCGTCGCGCGGTCGGACGGCGACGACGCACTCGAGCCCGATCGCCATCGGGAGCACGAGCCCCTCGTTGTAGTCCGTGTGGTCGCCCATCAGGTTCACGCGCCCGGGCGCGCGGAACCATCGGTACCCCACGTGGGAGGGCAGTGCTTGCCGGATCCTTGTGACGGAGTCGGCGATGGGGCCGACCGTACTCGGTCAGTCGAACCGAGAGCGCTGCTCCGGGTTTCTCCGCATACCTCGTCGGACTACCCCCTGATGCAGGTGGACCGGAACGTGACGAGCATTCGGTGCATCACAAAACCAAGTTGTGACCGATCACACAAGGGAGATGCAATGAACAGGATCCGAATGGTCGTCGCCGTGCTTGCGGCGGTCGCGATGACAGCGGCAATCGCCGGCGCCGCGTCCGCGGGCACGAGCGCCAGCACGAAGAAGGTGGTCTTCAGCGCGAAGTACTCCGGCAAGGCGGTCGTGAACACCACTGACACCATTGCGACCATCACCGCGAACGGCGTCGGCAAAGGCAGCGTGATCGGCGCGGGCAAGGTCTCCGGCAAGGGCAAGGCCAATACCGCGGTGCGGCCCTGCGTCCCGTTCACCGGCCTCGGCACGATGACCGGAACCGGGCGAACGAAGCTGACCTTCAAGGTTGTCTCCGGCACGCGCGGTTGCGGGGACGAAGCAGGAGAGGTCTTCAGCCTCTCCGGACGCGCCACCGTCGTCAGCGCCACCGGAAGGCTCGCGAAGGCGAAGGGCTCGCTGAAGCTGACCGGGGTCTACGACCGCGGCCACGGCACCTTCACCGTGAAATTCACCGGCACGCTCACCCAGTAGCACGAGGAGGCAGAAGATGAAACTCGTCGTTATGTTCGCCGGTCTGCTCGCCGCCGTCGCGCTCAGCGCGTCGGCGAGTGCGCAGACACCCCCCGAGAATCCCTACCCGGCCAAGAACCTCAAGGTCTTCGTGGCCGCACAGACAGTGACCCAGGAGGGCGCGCTGTCGAACTTCTTCATCCGTGGCTCGACGGTCGTCTTCCGCAGCTACGCAGGCGTCGCGAAGACGAAGCAGGTGCTCACGCCGAAGACCGTCAAGTCGTTCTACGTCCAGATCCCGGGCCAGCCGAACGTGAAGCTGACGTACCTGAACCGGCGCGCGAACGGTCGCTGGCAGTGGACGGGCTCCTGGACCGTCCCCGCCGATTACGCCCTCGGGATCGTCCCGTTCAAGGTCTTCGTCAAGACGAAGTCGAACCGGGTCGCCACGTTCACTCAGATCCCGGTCGCCACGTCGCAACTGACGATCACGTCGTCCGTCGACGCGAGCTTCCTCTCCGAGGCGGCTGCCGCGGCGCGTGGGGCCCCGAACGCGCTCGACGTCTTCCTCTACGTCGACACCGTGAACGGCACCCGGCCGAGCGGCGCGAAGCCGAGGCCGGTGGGGTGCACGCAGACGAACACGTTCAAGCGGGGCGAGCAGCTCGTGTTCCGCATCTGGGGGACCGAGGCCTCGAACGGATCGATCCTCTCGACCGAGAACGTGAAGTACGCCTACGTGAAGATCCCCGGCCAGCCGTTCGCAAGGCTCAACTGGGGCGCGCACGGACCCACCACGAACCGCGTCTGGTTCTGGACCGCGGCCTGGAACATCGCTGCGGACTTCCCACTCGGCACGACGACGTTCCGAATCGTCTTCAAGACAGAGGCGAACAAGTTCGGGATGTACGACCACGTCGTGACCATCACCCCATAGGAGGCGAAGAGACATGAGCAGCAGAACTCACTCGACGTCCCGCCGGAACACGATCGCGGCGCTCTGTGCGACCGCGGCGGGTGCGCTGCTGCTCTTGCAGCCCGCGGCCTACGCGGCACCGACGCCGGTCACGGCGCCGACGGTGCCCGGAACGCCCGCGCTCCCCGGCCCGATGATCGACCCGGGCACTCCGGCAGTGGACATGATCAGCCTCAAGGCGTCACCCGACGTCGCGAAGGCAGGTACGAAGGTGACCCTCACCGGAGCCGGGCTTCCCGCGGGCAAGGACGTGACGATCGCGTGGATGACAGCGAACATCCGGTACGTGCTCGACGCCAAGCCGGACAGCGTCGACTACATCGGCCGGAAGGTGGACAAGATCGCCGTCGCGCTCGCGAAGACGACAACGTCCGCGACCGGCGCGCTGTCGGTCACGTTCACGGCCCCCGTCGACTTCGGCGGCATCCACGACATCTACGCGATCGTGGGCGGCAAGCAGGTCGCCAAGGGCGGGTTCCTCCTCCAGCGGACGGTGACGATCAGCCCGACGCGCGGCCCGGTCGGGACGACGATCACGGTCAAGGTCGTCGGGATGGGCTCCCCGACCTACGAGAGCGTCGGCTCAATCCTCTACGACAACAGCTTCACCGGCTCGGTGGCGGCGAACACGACGCGCGGCGTCGTGACGTTCAAGTTGCGCGCTTCGGGTGACGCCGGAGCCCACTGGATCGAGTACGCCGGCTCGAGTCACACCGTGCCGTACCTCAACATGGAACAGTCGCCTGTGCCGTGGACCGACAGTCACCGGCGCAAGTTCACGATCACGAAGGACATCGGTGCACCGCCGGCTCGGATCGAGTGGCCGGCGGCCGTGAGCCCGACGATCGACGCGCGCACGACGTTGTCGGCGGCGAACCTCACCGCCGAGACCGCGGGCACGCGCGTGCAGCTGAGCTCCACGAGCGGCGCGATCCTCTCGAAGGTGCAGCTGACGGCGGGCGGACTGACCCCGAACGCGCCCGTCCAGCTCTCCTGGTCGACGGTCGTCGGCAACCGCGTCAACTGCACCGGCACCTGCTGGAGCTTCGTCGACGTGTCGCTCGGCGGCGGTACTGCTGCTGCCGACGGCTCCCTCCGGTCTCAGATCACGATCCCTGATGGCCTCGGCGGCTGGCACGTCGTGCAGGTCTCGCAGGGCGGCAAGGTGAAAGCGCAGGTCCCGTACTACGTAAAGCGCAGCTTCGTCGCGATGCCGAAGGTCGTGAAGGCCGGCAAGTCGTTCGTGATCGAGCTCAAGGGCGTCGGGTGGACGCAGCTCGACAACACGGTGGCCGTCACGTACGACAACGCGTACATCGGCTACGCCTGCGGCTTCAACAGCAACGGCTACGTCCGGATCCAGCTGTTCGCCACCGGCAAGCCGGGCACGCACCTGATCGACCTCTACCCGCTCCTGTACACGCAGCAGCCTGCATATCCGTACCCGCAGCTCGGGATGGTGCCGCTGCTCAGCTTCGTGCAGGACGCGCCGGGCCTCGCGGCCGGCTATCAGCTGCCTGCGTTCCGGCTCGCGATCAAGGTCGTCGCGTAGTCCCACTCGTCTGGGGAGGCGCCGCGCGCGCCTCCCCAGGCAGCCACCAGTTCCACCGGCCGAGCACGGCCATGAACGCCGGCACGAGGAGCGCGCGCACGATCGTCGCGTCGATGAGGACGCCGAGTGCGAGCCCAAGCCCGAGCTGCTCGAGACCGGACACGCGCCCGGCGACGAAGCCCGCGAACGCCGCGACCATGATCAGCGCCGCCGCCGTGATGACGCGTCCCGTCTGCTCGAGGCCCTCCGCAACGGCGCGCGCGTTGTCGCCGGTCCGCTCCCACGCCTCCCGTATTCGCGCCACGAGGAAGACCTCGTAGTCCATCGATAATCCGAAGAGGGTCGCGAAGAGGAAGACGGGGATCCAGCCCTCGACCGCGCCGGTCTGCTCGAGCCCGAGCGCGCCTGCCCCGACGCCCCACTGGCAGACGAGCACGAGTACGCCGTAGACCGCGGCAACGGTGAGCGCGTTCAGGAGCACCGCCTTCAGCGGGAGCAAGAGCGACCGGAAGGCGACGAGCAGGACGAGGAAGGTGACTCCGAGCACAGCGAGGACGACCCACGGGAACATGTCGTAGGTCGCGGAGAGGAAGTCGGCGCCCTGGGGCGGTGCGCCGCCGGCGACGACAGTCGTCCCCGCCGGGAAGCCGGCCGCCGGAACCAGTCGGTCGCGCAGCCGGTGGACGAGAGCCCTCGTCTCGGGGTCTCCGTACTCGTGACGTCCCACCACGATCACCCTGCTGAAGCGTCGGTCGTCGTCGACGTACGGCGGCCGCCTCCCGCGCGCGACGATGTGCACCTCGGGGTCGCGCGCGAGCCCGTCGACCAGGCGTTCGACCGCGAGCCGCGACCGGGCACCGCCGTCGATCACCACGTGCGTCGGCGTGACCGCCCCCGAGCCGACTCCGTCGCGGAGGAGCTCGAGGCCTTGCGACGACTCCGGCGCGTGCGGGATGCCCTCGAACGATCCCGGCGTGACCCGCAGCGCGAGTGCGGGCGCCGCGAGCGCGAGCAGCAGCGCAGTGCCGCCGAGCAGCACCGCGAGCGGCCGCCGCATGATCCACCGTGAGAGCCTCGCCCACGCGCCCTCTCCGGACTGGGCGGCGCGTGGCGACAGCCGCCGTCCGACGAGCGACAGGAGGACCGGCTGGAGCGTCAGCGCACCCGCGATGGAGACGAGCGGGACGAGCAGCCCCGCGACGCCCATCGAGCGGATGAACGGAACGGGCACGAAGAGCAGCAGTGCGAGGCCGGTCGCCACAGCGAGCCCGGAGAACACGACCGCCCGCCCCGCCGTCGACATCGTGCGCAGGATCGCGTCCTGAAAGGCGTCGCCCCGGGCGAGCTCCTCGCGGTAGCGGTGGACGATCAGGAGCGAGTAGTCCACCGCGAGCGCGAAGCCGATGAGCGCGACGAGATTCGTCACGTACGTGCTCGTCGGGAGCACGAGCGCGACGCCGGCGACCGCCGCGAGCGTTCCGGCGATCGTGCACGCCGCGAACGCGAACGGAATGAAGACCGCGAACGACGCGCCGAACATGAAGACGAGCACGGCGAGCGCGAGCGGGACGGCGAAGGCCTCGCCGCGCCGCAGGTCCGAGGCGAGCACCGGATCGAGGTCGTGCTGGATGGCCGGTTGGCCCGTCACCCACGCGCGCGGCTCGCCGGAGCTGCGAAGCGCGTCGCGCAGCGACTCCGTGTGCTGCTTCGCGTCGTCCAGTTCGAGACGCGTGACGATCTCGCCGTAGAGGATCCCACCTCCGTCGCGGAGCTCGCGCGCCTCGCCGGACGGCAGCAGCCGCGCAGCGGTCTCGAGTCGGCGTTCGAGCCGCCGCCGCAACACGTTGTCGGACGGGTCGCCGCGGAAGACGACGACGAACGTGCCCTCAGGGCGCTCGCCGAAGTGCTCCGCGAGCAGCGTGCGGGCGCGCTCCGACTCGGTTCCCGGGACCGCGAACGAGGTCGCGAGCAGGTCCGGCAACTGGGTCGCGGCGAAGACACCGGCGGCGAGGACGACGAGCCAGGCCGCGACCACGAGGGCCCGGGCGCGGAGGACGGCGAGGGTCCAGCGCTCCAACACGGACTGACCCTACTCCGAGATCCGTAGTTCCCCGGTTTCCGCGATTCTGAGTCGCGGCGACACTGGAAGCGTGAAACTCCTCACTCTCGCCGCTGCGACGCTCGTGATCGGAGTCGGCGCTCCGGCGGGCGCGATCGCGGCGGCGTCGCCGAGTTTCCGCATGTCGATCGTCCACTACGTCCGCGGTTGCCACGTGTGGAAGACGACGAGCGTTCGCGGGGCGAAGACGACGATCACGGTGAAGCGCGGCACGCGCGTCGAGATCCGGATCTCGTGCCCGATGAACTTCGACTTCCGCCAGCTGCGCGGGCCGAGGCTCGTGCTCGGCAACCCGCGCACCGTTGCGGGGACGAGCCGCACGATCGTCTTTCGAAGGGCCGGCACGTACGTCTTCACCGCCACGAACGTCCAGAGCTCCGACGAGCTGGGCCTCGAGACGCTCGGCGCGGACAACGTCCTGAAGCTGACGGTCGTCGCGAAGTAACGGCACCGCTCACGTTCTCGGGCTGCCCACGTACGCGCGCCGCACGTCGGCGAAGCCGCCATCCGCGACGAGCCGACCATCCCTGAGGAGCA
>JBDTVA010000056.1:0-7448 GCA_040007455.1 Actinomycetota bacterium
GTGCTTCGTCCCGACAGGGCAGTGCACGAAGTCCCACTGCCGTAGCGGGCGCTCGTCACCCTCGACGATGAGCAGCGCCTCGCCGGCGAGCACGAGGAAGTCCTCCTGATCGGCCTCCCAGTGGTACATCGCCATCGTCACGCCCGGCTCGAGGACGGTGACGTTGATCCCCAGCTGCGGGAAGTCGACGTCACCCTCGAAGTCGCAGATCGCAGAGCGCCCCGGCCCGTGAAGCCAACGGGAGTCGCGCGCGTTGAGGACGAACCAGCCTTCCTCCTTGGCGACGAGTCCGTGCTCGATCGATTCGAGCTTCGACTCGGGAACCATCGGCCGGAGTCTGCCGAACCGCCCCGAACCGCGCAACAATCAACGCTCGCGTGATCGACCGGAAGCAGCGAGACGTTCTCGTACGATGCGGCCGTGCCCAGCGATCAAACGTTCGCCGACGTGCTCGCCGCGAACGAGACCTACGCACGCGGCTTCCGACTCGCAGGGCTCCAGGCGCGCGCGGCCAGAGGTCTGGCGGTCCTGACGTGTATCGACTCGCGCATCGAGCCGCTGGCGATGCTCGGTCTCGGTCCCGGCGATGCGAAGATCTTGCGAAATGCCGGTGCCCGCGTCACCGACGACGTACTCCGCACGCTCGTGCTCGCGTCGTATCTGCTCGGCGTCGATCGCGCGATGGTCATCGCACACACGAAGTGCCGAATGGCTGCAGGAAGCGAGGACGACGTGCACACGGCGGTGGGCGAAGCCGGGGGACCCGACACCCGGAGCCTTGCCTTCCTCGTGACGAGCGATCAGGAGGCGACAGTCCGCGCCGACGTCCAGCGGGTGCAGTCGTGGCCTTACCTCACGCGCCTCCGGGTGGGCGGGTTCTTGTACGACGTCGACACCGGGCGCATTACCCAGCTCTGCTGATCGCCGTCTATGACCTACGCGCTGCGTGCTTCCGACCAGAAACCGGCGCTGGATTGCGACGGCCGCTCATCGATCGGCCTGCTCGTCGAGTTCGGTCGCCACGATCCCGGCGCGCCCGTGCTTCTCGATGATCACGTGGTCTCCGACGGCCTCGACGACGTGTTCGATTTCTTGGAGGACGTGGCCCTTCGCGACGAGGAAACGCGTCGGTTCCTCTCGAGTGTGCGCGTATTCGGCGAGCGTCGCTTGCACCACCTCCATACACGAGGTGTCCGAGCACTCGCACAAGAATTCGTACTTGTGACTGTCGGTTCCATGTCTCTCCGCGACCGCTTCGATCTCGTCGTTGATCCGCCGGAAGGCGTCCTCGTTGAGCGCCAGCCGTTCCTTCGTACGCTCGTCCACACGAAGATCAGTGCCCACTCCGATCGCGATCCAACCCCGGGGCCGCGCCCGCCACCGACCCGACGACGCGGAAAACGCCGCGTCCTAGCAGAGAACGGCCGCTAGCCGCCGAGCTCTGCGACCAGCGGGCCCGTGTCGAACGGCTCGAACCCGATTCGCGCGGCGATCTCCTCGCTCGACGGCTTCGTTCCCTCGCGCCAGAGCTCGCGCAGGTGGTCGCCCGTCTTCGGGTTGTGCCACCAGTCCTCGCCGATCTCGCGCTCGAGGTACGTCCGCAGCTGCGCAGAGCGGATCCACGCTCGGAGGTAGTCGGCCGAGTAGAAGCCCGCGTCCATGTCGGAGAGAAACGCATCGGGCCGGTAGCGAATGCCGGTCGCGTCGGTCAGTCGCTTCGAGTACTCGTCGCCGCCCGCGCCGTTCGGGAAGTCCGACCAGAAGGCGAGTTCGAACTGCAACTTGGCGGTGTAGCGGCGGAAGAGCAGCGCCTCGAGGAACACCGGCGCCTGGGCGTTCTCCGGCGCTCCGAAGTACTGGTTGTGCCAACCCGGCTCGCGGGTGATCGCCTCGAGAATGTACGAGTAGATCTCCGTCAGCGCGTGGTCGCGCGAGATCTTGCGGAACGTGTACGGCAGATCGGGATCGACACCGGCGTAGTGCAGAGCGTGGCCGGCCTCGTGCATGAAGGCCTGGTAGTCGTGGAGCCCGCCCTGCGCCCGGGTGATCAGGTGGACGACGGTCGGCGGGTCGGACGCGATCACGCAAGCTCGCGGCGACTTCTGCGGGCGGTCCTCGAGGTCGAGCCGCACGTTCGGATCGTTCTCGAGGTCGAAACCGAGCCGCGTGAGGGTGTCCATGCAGACCTCGACCGAGCGCTCCTTCGTGTACGTCGACTCGAGCGGCGAGAGCCGGCGGAGCCACGCGACGTGCGCCGACGTGGGGATGTCGCCACGCTCGGGCCCGAGCAGCCGCTCGAACCACTTCGCCCGCATGCCCTCCCACGCCGCGTCGACGCTTTTGCTCGCCGCCGCGAGGGCGCGCTCGAGGTCGCGCAGCGAGATCTGCTTCTCCTCCTCGATCCGAGCGACCGCATCGGGCTCGCCGGAGAGCTCGGCGTCGAGCTCCTCACCGGCGGTGATCAGCTCGAGGCGGTCGTCGTTGAAGTCGGCGGAGCGGAGCGCCTGCAACTCGCCCAGCTCCTCGCGCTCTCGGTAGTCGGCGAGCACCGCGAGCTTCGCCTGCGCGGCGCGAAGTGGTAGCTCCTCGCCCTGCCACAGCACGCGCGCGGCGAGCAGCGCATTCTCGAGCGCGTCCTCCCGCTCGGCGAGCTCGGCGGAGACGATCCCGGACTCGCAGGTCTTCCGCAGGCGGTAGAGGCGCTCGTTCTCGTCGCCGGAGGAACGCTCTTCTTCTTCGCGCAGTGCCTCGATCTGCTCTCGCGAGAAGAGGTTCGCGTAGCGCGCGACGATCGCCGCCTGCTCGGAGGTCTCCTTCTCCCCCACCCGCACCGCGCGTCCCTCCTCGGAGCGCTCGTAGAGGTAGCGCTGGAGCTCGGCCTCGAACTCGGCGGCGGTCCTGACCTGTGTGACGCTCACGTAGCCGAATCTACATGAGCGCCGTCGACCAGCTCCCGCACAGTCGCCACGAGCTGAACGGGCTCGAACGGCTTCGCGACGACCCGGTCGGCGGCTGCGAACCGGCCGCCGGTGGGCTCGACGCTCCCGGTCAGCATCACGACGCGTGTCGCGGACTCCGCCGCGCGCAGCTCGTCGAGCAGGTCACGGCCGTCGCCGGCGCCGAGGTGGACGTCGAGCACGACGACGTCGACGTGCTCCCGCTCGAGCAGCGCCCGCGCCTCGTCGAGCGTCCCGGCCTCGAGCACACGGAGTCCCTCCAGCTCGAGGTTCACCCGGCAGAGCAATCGAAGCGAAGGCTCGTCGTCAACGACGAGCACGGTGCCGCCCCCCGACGCCATCGCGCCGGAGGCTAGCGGAGAGGCCGTATCTCCGGAGCGCGACACCCCGTTTCCAACGACTAAATGCGTGAGCGGGCGAACAACGGCGGCTCGAGCCGAGCCTGGACGCGGGATCTCCTCAAGGGACTCCCACAGCCGACCACGGCCTTCCGTCGCCGCGCGTGGCTCCAGTTCCAACGCGCACTCGACCCACTGTCGCCGCCGAAGCCGTTCAGGATCGGGCGGCACTGAGCCGCTCGAGAGCGCGCTTCTTGCCGAGGAGCTCGAGGCTCTCGAACAACCCCGGTGACACCTTCGAGCCCGTGACGGCGAGCCTGATCGGTGCGAACGCGTCGCGCGGCTTCAGACCGAGCCGCTCCGCGAGCTGGCGGAGCGCGGGCTCGATCACCTCGGCGGTGAATGGCTCGACGTCGCGGAGCGCCCGCTCGGCCTCCTCGAGGAGCGCGCCGTCGAGCTGGTGCCCGTCGAGTGAGACGTCGCCAAACAGGAACCCCGCGAACGCGGGGAAGTCGCCGAGCTTCTCGATCTTCTCCTGCACGAGCGGAGCCGCCTTGTGGACGAGCTCCGCGTCCCAGTCATAGCCCTGTTCGCCGAGGTAGAGCAGCAGCTCGTGCGCGTACTCGTCGGGCGGGAGCGCGCGCAGGTAGACGCCGTTCATCCAGTCGAGCTTCTGGAAGTCGAACGCTGCGGGGCTCGACTGCACGCGCGAGAGGTCGAAGCGCTGGACGAGCTCGTCGCGCGACATGATCGTCGTCTCGCCGTCGGGCGCCCAGCCGAGCAGCGAGAGGAAGTTGAGCAGCGCCGGCGCGATGTACCCCGCGTCGCGGAACTCCTCGACGCTGACGGCGCCGTGGCGCTTCGAGAGCTTCTTGCCGTCCGTCCCGAACACGCTCGGCACGTGCGCGTAGACCGGCGGCTCGGCGCCGACTGCGCGGATCAGGTTGATCTGCTTCGGCGTGTTCGAGACGTGGTCGTCGCCGCGGATCACGTGCGTGATCTCGTCCCAGACGTCCTCCATCGGCGAGGCGAAGTTGTACGTCGGACGGCCGTCGGAGCGGACGAGCACGAGATCCTCGAGCTGGTCGTTCGGGAACTCGATGTGGCCCCGGACGACGTCGTCCCAGCCCGTGGTGCCTTCGTCGGGCATGCGGAAGCGGATCGCGCCATCGTCCTCGTAGGCCTTGTCCTCGGCGACGAGCCGCTGCGCCACCTCGCGGCAGTCGTCCATCCGGTCGAGTTGGAAGGTGTGGTCGCCGTCCCAGTCGAGCCCGAGCCAGCGGAGCGACGCCTGGATCTGCTCGACCGCCTGCGCCACCTCGCGGCTCGTGTCCGTGTTCTCGATTCGCAACTTGAATTCGCCGTCCTGCGCCCGCGCGAAGAGCCAGTTGAAGACGGCCGTGCGGACGCCCCCGATGTGGAGCATCCCGGTCGGGCTCGGCGCGAAGCGGACTTTCACGGACATCCCGATAGCGTAGGTGCGTGCGCGTTCTCACGCCTCAAGAGCCGAACCGCGCGGAGTTCGCGTGCTGATCGGCGCGCACTGCGCGGGCGGCGTGAAGGGCGCGCTCGACAAGGCCGTGGAGATCGGCGCCGACGCGGTCCAGCTCTTCACGCAGAGCCCCCGCGCGTGGAAGCCGCCGACGCCGAACCCCGAGCTCTACGAGGCGTTCCGCACTCAGCGGAAGGAGATCGCGATGGGGGCCGTCCTCTGCCACGCGATCTACCTCGTCAACCTCGCCGCCCCGAACGACGACGTCTACGAGAAGAGCATCGCCGCGATGCGCAGCACGATTGACATTGCCTGCGCGATCGAAGCCGACGGCGTCGTCTTCCACGTCGGCTCGCATCTCGGCTCCGGCTTCGAGCACGGGCTCGAGCGCGTGCTGCCGGCGATGGAACAGGTGCTCGAGCGCTGCTCCGAGCGCACGTGGCTGCTCATGGAGAACTCCGCGGGCGCGGGCAGCACGATCGGCCGCTCGATCGAGGAACTCGCCAAGCTCTTCGAGAAGCTCGACCGTCACCCGCGGCTCGGCGTCTGCCTCGATTCGTGCCACCTGTACGTCTCGGGCTGCGACGTCACCGACCCCGGCACCGTTGACGCTGTCCTCGGCGAGCTCGACGAAGCGGTCGGGCTCGACCGCCTGCGCTGCCTGCACGTGAACGACGCGAAGACGGCGCTCGGCTCGAACCTCGACCGCCACGACAACATCCTCGACGGCGTGATGGGCGAAGGCCTCGGCGCGTTCCTCGCGCACCCGAAGGTGCAGGGGCTGCCGGCGATCCTCGAGGTGCCCGGCGCAGACGACCGCGGCCCGAACGCGGACGAGCTCCGCAAAACTCGACAGCTCCACTCTCGCTGGACCTAGCCCGCAGTCCCGAATCCGCTCGCGCGGATTCGCGACGCTCAAGACCCCTAAAGGCGGCCGCTCCGCGGCCGCTCGCGCAGGGAATCCCCGGCCGCCTAGGAGCTACTGACTCTCGCGAAGATCCGGAAGTTCGGCTGGCCGTCGGGCAGCTCGAAGAACTCCGGGTTGACGCAGCCGAGGTCGTCCGTGCGGCTCTCGTAGGTGCTCTCGACCTCGGTGTGGCACATCGGCAGCGGCTGCCTGATCGCGCGCACCGCGCCGAAACCGCCGTGACGCTCGGCCGCCTCGAGCTTGTCGAGGTCGATCTCGACCGCGTAGACCTTCTGCAGGCAGCCGACGTAGCGGTGCCCGTGCGCGTCGTACGAATAGAGAAACGGGCAGGACTTCGCGATGCAGGCGGAAGGGTGCACGACCTTGTCGCAGTGCACCTCGCAACGCCGACATTCGACCTCGTCCTGGGGCCTCAGGGGGAGGGTGGCGGCGGACTGCTCGACGTACGCCATGCCTGAATTGTCGGCACGAAGAAGGGGCTGCGCAAGTCTTGACAGAACGGCCTCGCAGGAGTAGGCGTGGGTGAGTCCTCACTCACCATGGAGGCCGACCGGCGCTCAGGACGTCAGTAACGTACTGGGCCGTGACGCGGCGCATCCTGACGGCATCGCTCGGCCTCGCGCCGCTCACGATCGCGATCCACTTCTTCGTGCACCCGGAATCGACCGTGGACTTCGTGCTCGCCGCGATCAGCCTGATTCCGCTCGCGTGGCTGATCGGCGAGGCCACCGAGCACGCTGCGCATCACACCGGCGCAGGCGTCGGCGGCTTCCTGAACGCGACGTTCGGGAACGCACCCGAGCTGATCATCGCGCTCTTCGCCCTCTCCGACGGACTGTTCGAGGTCGTGCGCGGCTCGCTCACGGGAAGCGTCGTCGGCAATTTGCTGCTCGTGCTCGGCTTCTCGCTGCTCTTCGGCGGCCGGGGCGCGCTCGACCGCCCGTCGTCGTTCCTGTCGATCGGGCTCGTGGGCCTGGCTGTCGTGCTGCTGCTGATCCCCGCGATCCCCAGCTGGGAAGGCGATCCCGAGCGGCGCTCGCTCGCGGTGCTGTCCGTCCTTCCCTCCGTCATCCTGCTCGTCGTCTACGTCGCGGTCACGTGGTACTCGCTGCGGCGGCATCGGCTGATGCACGTCGCCGACGAGCCGTCGGAAATGACCGGCTGGTCCCTTCGAACGTCGCTGATCGTGCTCGGTGCGGCAACCGCCGTCACGGCCCTGATCGCAGAGATCCTCGTCGGGTCGATCGACGAGTTCGCGGCGAGCGTCGGGCTCTCGGAGTTCTTCGTCGCCGCCGTCATCGTCGCGATCGTCGGCAACGCAGCCGAGCACGGCGGTGCCGTGGTGGTCGCGGCGCGCGGAAACATCAAGCTCGCCGCAGAGATCGCGCTCGCGTCGAGTGCCCAGGTGGCTGTCTTCCTGATCCCGGCGGTCGCGCTGCTCTCCTGGTTGATCGACCCGCTCGCGCTCTAGTTCCGCCCCGTCGAGATCGCGGTGCTCTTCTTCTCGGCCGCGATCACGGCGATCCTGCTCGCGGACGGGCGCTCCAGCCGCGCGAAGGGAACGGTCTTGATCCTTGCGTACATGGGTGCGGCGACGGCGTTTTACCTCGCCGGGGACAGGTAGGTTGAAGCGATGAGCAAGAACGGCGCCGTCGTGCACGCGAACGACGTGACCCGGATCTACGGAGAGGGCGAAACGGCCGTCCACGCACTGCAGGGAGTCTCGCTCGACA
>JBDTVA010000057.1:0-7384 GCA_040007455.1 Actinomycetota bacterium
TCGCAGGAGCTGATGGAGCGCAAGCGCGACGAGGTGCTCTCCGTGATCCGCGAGTGACGCTCGAGCTCGGCTTCACGACCGACGAGAAGCCGCCGTTCAAGTACGCGGCGCACACGCGCGTCGGCTTCTCCGACACCGATGCCCAGGGGATCGTCTACTACGGCCGCTACGTACCGTACTTCGATCTCGCGCGCGTCGAGTACCACCGGCACCTCGGACTGTCGAGCCAGACGCTCGGAGGCAACGAGTTCGTGATGCGCGCGATGCACGTCGAGTATCACGCTCCCGCGGTCTTCGACGACCTGCTCGAGATCTTCGTCCGGCTCGCGCGCATCGGCCGAACGAGCGCGACGTACGAGTTCGCCGCCTACCGTGCCGACGACGACGTGCTGATGGTCACCGCGACGCAGACGCTCGTGCTCGTCGACCTCGACGAGCGCAAGGCCTGCGCGATCCCGGACGAGTTCCGGGAGACGGTGCGCGCGTTCGAGGGCGACGACCTCGAGCAGTGACGACAGACCATCAGCGGAACGGAGCGCTCGAGGCCGTCGAGCGGATCGTCAACCGCGGCGGCGAGAACGAGGACGTGCTCGACGAGACGCTCGTTGTGCTCCGCAAGCTCTATCCGCACGCCGCGATCCGGCTCAGCGACGAGATCGCGGAGCTCGAGGTCGAAGGCACGACGCCGGATGACGCGGTGTTCCTGAACCGGGTGGCGACGCTGGTCTCGGCGTATTGCCGACCGCGGAAAATGCGGAGCATTTTCCGCGGCTAAAGACCGCGCGCCCGAGTGTGTCCTCTGCACCCGGGCGCCGCAGCCTCCTCGGAGCCCCCTCCCCTCGTCTCGTTGTACTCAGCTCGCGCGCGCTCGCTATCCCTCGATTCAGGTACCTCGCCCAAGCGGGGGATGAGTCCCTCGACCGAGGGATTCGTCGAGCCACGGAACGTGGGCCGAGGAGTCGCTAGGACGGGGTGACGCGGAACGCGTCGAACACGGCGTCGACGTTTCGGAGCGCCGTGAGCAGGCTGCGGAGCGACTTGATGTCGCCGACCTCGGCCACGTACCAGTTCTTCGCGAGCTGGTCCTCGACGCTGCCGCCGTAGGAGACGATGTTCGCGCCGTGCTCGGCGAAGGTGCGCGCGACGTCCTCGAGCAGGCGCGGGCGGTCCCACGAGTCGACCGCGATGTGCACGCGGAAGCTCGTCTTGTGGCCGTCCGACCACTCGACGTCGGTGAAGCGCTCGGGGTTCCGCATCAGCGCCTTCACGTTCGGGCAGTCGAGCCGGTGGATCGTGACGCCCTTGCCGAGCGAGATGTAGCCCGCAATGTCGTCTCCCGGGACCGGCGTGCAGCACTTCGCGAGCCGCACGAGCACGCCCTGCGCACCCTTGACGATCACACCCATCTCGCCGTCGTCCATCGGCTTGGCACGCGTCTGCTTCTTGGGAAGCGTCTCCTCTTCCGGCACCCCCTCCGTCTTGAGGCGCTGGAGCACCTTCTTGACGATCTGCGCCGGCGGGAGCTTCCCGGAGCCAAGTGCGAGGTAGAAGTCCTCGGCCTTCTTGAAGCCGGAGTCGCGGATGATCTGCGCGAGCACCGCGGAGCCCGCGAGCTTGCGATAGGGGAGGTTCTGCCGCTTGAGCGCTTCCTCGAGCGCCTCGCGGCCCTTCGCCTCGGTCTCCTCCTTCGTCTCGCGCGAGAACCACTGGCGGATCTTGTTGCGCGCGCGTGACGAGGCCGCGAGCGACATCCAGTCGCGCGACGGGCCGCGCCCGGTCTTCGCGGTGAGGATCTCCACGAAGTCGCCACTCTTCAGGCGGTAGTGCAGCGGGACGATCCGCGCGTTCACCTTCGCGCCCACCGTGCGATGACCCACGTCGGTGTGCACGGCGTAGGCAAAGTCGATCGGCGTCGCGCCGGCGGGCAGCGTCTTCACCTCGCCCTTCGGCGTGAAGACGAACACCTCGTCGTCGAAGAGGTCGGTGCGGAAGTTCCGCATGAACTCCTTCGGGTCGGCCTCGTCGGCCTGCGAGTCCATCAGCTGCTTGACCCACGCGAGCCACTGCTCGTCGGGCGCCTCGCCGTGCTTGTAGGCCCAGTGCGCCGCGATCCCGAGCTCGGACATCTCGTGCATCTCCCGCGTGCGGATCTGGATCTCGAGCGGCCGCCCCTCGGGCCCGATCACCGTCGTGTGCAGCGAGCGGTAGCCGTTGAACTTCGGCATCGCGAGGAAGTCCTTGAAGCGGCCCGGCATCGGCTTCCAGAGCGAGTGGATCAGTCCGAGCGCGCCGTAGCAGTCGCGCGTCCCCTCCTCCCCGCTCCGCTCGACGATCACGCGCATCGCGGTGAGGTCGTAGATCTCGTTGAACTCGCGGCCCTTCTTCGCCATCTTCTCGTAGATCGAGTAGAAGTGCTTCGCCCGCGAGGAGATCTCCGCGGGAACGTCGGCCTTCTCGAGCTCCGCCTCGAGCCGCGCGGCGGCCTCGCGCACGTGCGCCTCACGGTTCGCGCGGCGGTCCGCGACGAGCGCCTTGATCTCTTCGTACTTGCGGGGGTGCAGCGCCTCGAACGCGAGGTCCTCGAGCTCCCACTTGAACGCGTGGATGCCGAGCCGGTGTGCGAGCGGCGCGTAGACCTCGAGCGTCTCCTTCGACGTCTGCACCTGCTTCTGCTTCGGCAAGTGCTCGATCGTGCGCATGTTGTGCAAACGGTCCGCGAGCTTGATCGGGATCACGCGCGGATCGTCGGCCATCGCCACGATCATCTTGCGGTAGTTGTCTGCCTCAGTCTGCTCGCGTGTCTGGAACTGGATCCGCGTCAGCTTCGTCACGCCCTCGACAAGCTGCGCGATCTCGCCGCCGAACTCGGCCCGCAGGTCGTCGAGCTCGACGTCCGTGTCCTCGACGACGTCGTGCAGGAGCGCGGCCGCGACGGTCTCCTCGTCGAGGCGCAGCTCGGCACAGAGCTTCGCGACCGACCACGGGTGCCGGATGAAGTCCTCGCCCGAGCGTCTGAGCTGGCCCTCGTGGGCCTTCGCGGCGTAGGCGAAGGCCCTCGCCAGCAGCTCGAGGTCGGCGTCGGGGTTGGACTCCGAGACGGCTGCGAGCAGCTCGTCGACGAGGTCTTTGTGCTGCTCGGTGACGTCGACGACCGTCATTTCTCCAAGTGTAGACGGGGGTTCTGCCTACAGAGGATCGGCCGATCGGCCGATGAACAAGAGATGTTCATGCGCCGATTCCGCAAATTCCGGAGAGACCCGGCGCGCGAGATCGCTCGGGCACTCGTCGCGCTCGACCGCGCCGCCGCCGAGGCTCGCCCCCGGCCGAGGCGCCGCACGGGCGTCTCGATCGCCAAGTAACACTGTGTTACAAGGTCTCGTAGAACGGCGCCAGCGCCTGCGGGTAGACCACACGTCCGCGGGCGCGCTCGACGTACCCCGGAAGGGGCTGGGCCTGGAACGCGGCCTCGGGAATCGTCTCGTAGGGACGCTCGAGCCCGAGCTCTGAGGCGGCGACGAAGCCGAACCGCGAGTAGTAGCGCGGGTCGCCCTCGACGATCACGAGCGGCTCCCTGCGCTCGGCCGAGGCGCGAAGGCCCTCGCGGACAAGCGCCGTCCCTATCCCGGTGCGCTGCCGGTCGGGGCGGACGGCGAGCGGCGACAACATCAAGATGCTCGTTCCGTCGGCGAGCTCGGCGAGCGTGAACATCACGTGGCCGACGATCTCGCCGTCGTCCTCGGCGACGAGCGCCAGCTCCGGGAGGTAGCCCGCGGATGCGCGGAAATCATCGATCAACCGCGGCTCGTCGGGTGAGCCGAAGGCGGCCGCGACGACCGACGCGATCGCGTCGTTGTCCTCCGCGCGCTCGGCGCGGACGATCACGCAGCGCGCGCGAGCGCCGGCTGCTCGAGCAGCGCGCGGAAGCGTTCCGACTCGAGCAGGCTCCGCGGCTCGACGCCTGGGGCAAGGCCGAGCTCTTCGAAGATCTCCTGTGCGGCGGGGTCACGCTCCTCTTTGCGGAACTCCGCCACGAGCCAGTCGCGCAAACCCGCGTAGCCGTCCGGCGCGTCGAAGACCCGCCGCACCACGAGCTGCGGCGCGACGGTGCCGTTCCAGTGGTTCGCCTGCAGCCGGAACGCGACGTCGAATCGTCCCTCGGCCTGGAAGCGCTCGAGCTGGGCGCCGAGGCCGAACGCGATCGCCCCTCCCGCGCGCACGCGGAAGCGCAGATGCTTGCCCTCACCGACCGTCGCGAGGTCGCGCAGCTCGCAGCTCTCGGCGAGCATCGTCACCTCTGGGTTGCCCATCCCGAAGGGCGCGAGCTTGGCGAGCTCCTCGCAGAGCTCGAGCGTCGGGACCGTCTTCGGCGGCAGCACCGCGTCGACGAACGTGACGGGCCGCAGGTCCTCCTCCACGAGGTGCTCCTCGGCGTACGCGGCGAACGCTCGCGCGAACTCCTCGACGTTCTCGCGGCGGATCGAGAGCCCGGCCGCCGCGCGGTGGCCTCCGAAGCGCTCGAGCGCGTCCGAGCAGGCCGCGAGGCCGCCGTGCAGGTCGAACGCCGGCACCGAGCGTCCGGAGCCCTTCCAGAGCTCGTCACCGCCGGCGATCATCACGACCGGCCGGTTGAACCGCTCGACGAGCCGCGAGGCGACGATCCCGATCACGCCCTCGTGCCAGCTCTCGCCCGCGACCACGTACGCGCGGCGACGCTGCTCCGCCTCGGTCCACGACCCGACCTGCGCGACCGCCTCGCGGAGAATCCTGTCTTCGACCTGCTGGCGCTCGCGGTTCAGCTCTTCCAGCCTGGACGCGAGCCGCGACGCTTCCTCACGATCGTCCGTCAGCAGCAGCTCGAGCGCCGCGGCCGGGTGGCCGAGCCTTCCGGCGGCGTTGATCCGCGGCGCGAGTCGGAACCCGACCGCGCCGGTGTCGACGATCGCGGGATCGACGTGCGCGGCGCGCATCAGCGCCTGCAGGCCGGGCTTCTGTGTTCGGGCGAGCGCGCGCAGACCGGCGCTCGCAAGCGCACGGTTCTCGTCGAGCAGCGGCACGACGTCGGCGACCGTGGCGAGCGCGACGAGGTCGAGGTGCTTGTCGACGTCGGCTCCGAGCGCGCCCAGCAGCTTGTAGGCGACGCCGGTGCCGCAGAGCTCGGGAAAGGGATAGCGCGAGGGGCGCGTCGCGACGATCGGGCAGTCCGGAAGCGTCTCGCCTGGACGGTGGTGGTCGGTCACGATCACGTCGAGCCCGAGCGCCTTCGCGCGCGCGACTTCCTCGACCGCGGTGATCCCGCAGTCGACGGTGAGGACGATCGAGCAGCCCTCCTCGGCGAGCCGCTCGATCGTCTGGCCTGCCAGGCCGTAGCCCTCGTCGAAGCGGCTCGGGAGGTGCCAGTCGACGTTCGCCCCGAGCTCGCGCAGCGAGGTCACGGTGAGCGCGGTCGCGCAGATCCCGTCGACGTCGTAGTCGCCGTGGACGCAGATCCGCTCGCCTGCCGCGATCGACGCCCGAATCCGGTCGCACGCGGCGGCGGTGTCCCCGAGCAGGCCGGCATCGTGGCGCGGTGGTTCGGCGGCGAGAAACGCTCGCGCCGCCCCGGGGTCGCCGTACCCGCGCCGGACGAGGACGCTGGCGGTGACCCAGCTGATCCCGAGCGCCCCCGCGAGGGCGCTCGCCTCATCGTGCGGGCAGGGACGGATCGTCCACGTGCCCTGTTGCATCGTGGGATCACGGTACGGAGGGGGTCGGACGGAGCTAGGTTTGCCCCCTGTGGACGGCCTGTTGAACGTGTTCGACTACGAGCGGCGCGCCGCGGAGCTCCTGCCGCCGGGCCCGCTCGGGTACTTCTCGGCGGGCGCAGGCGACGAGTGGACGCTGCGCGAGAACGTGAGCGCGTACCGCCGCTGGACGCTCCGGCCACGGCTCCTCCGCGACGTCGAGCACGTGACCACGAAGCGGACGGTGCTCGGGCACGACCTCGCGGCGCCGATCATCGTGGCGCCGATGGCCTACCAGCGGCACGCACACCCCGAGGGCGAAGTCGCCACCGCGCGGGCCGCCGCCGCGTTCGGGACGATCATGACGATGTCGACGATGGCGACCGCCTCGCCGGCGGAGGTGGCCGCCGCAGCGCCCGACGCGCCCCGCTGGTTCCAGCTCTACGTCTTCCGCGACGACGGCGTGACGCGCTCGATCGTCGACCAGGCCGTCGCGGCTGGCTTTCAGGCGATCATGCTGACGATCGACGCGCCGTACTTCGGCCGCCGCGAGCGCGACCTCCGCACAGGCTGGCTGATCCCCGACGAGCCCGCCGTGCCCGCGCTCGAGGCTGCGCTCGGCTCGATGCGCGCGACGTCCGTGTCGGAGCACTTCAAGCTGATCTCGCCCTCGATCAGCTGGAAGGACGTCGAGCGGCTCGCGAGCGAGACGAGCCTGCCTGTGCTTGTCAAGGGAATCCACACGGCGGAGGACGCCGCGCTCGCGGTCGAGCACGGGGCGGCGGGAATCGTCGTCTCGAACCACGGCGGCAGACAGCTCGACGGCGTCGCGGCGTCGGTCGATGTGCTCCCCGAGGTCGTCGAGGCGGTCGGCGACCGTGTCGAGGTGCTCCTCGACGGCGGGATCAGGCGAGGCGTCGACATCATGGTTGCGCTTGCGCTCGGCGCGAGGGCGGTCCTCGTCGGGCGACCGGTCCTCTGGGGACTGGCGGTCGACGGCGCCGACGGAGCGGAGCGCGTGCTCGATCTGCTACGCGCCGAGCTGAAGCTGGCACTCGGGCTGTGCGGCTGCTGCTCGCCGGACGAGGTGACGCGCGAGCACGTTTCCCGTGCGGTCTAAGTCCTAACTACGCAGCGAGTCGCGGATCACCTTCGCCCAGAGGAGGACCAAGAAGGCGATGGCGCCGAGGATGAGCACGAACACCGGGGCGAGCACGAGCGCGCTCTCCCAGGAGATCTCGAAGAAGTACTTCCCCACGACGACGAGCACGGCGCAGACCAGCACGGACGCGGCAACGGCTCGGGCGCTCACGAAGGCAGCGTAGTCGCGGGCTATCCTTTCCCGGTGGCCGAGGCGAACTACACGTCGGGGGACGACTACGTCGTCGAGTTCCTCGGCTACCGGTTCAGCTTCAACGGGGACGACTTCGAGCAGCGCGTCACCGCAGCTGCGGTCCGGCTCGGGCTGATCGGTGGGAACGAGCTCGAGCACGAGGAGATCTCCGACCTCGTCGAGCTCGCGGCCGACGGCGTGATCGAGGAGCCCCGCTCGACGCTCGGCCGCTACGTCGTGCGCCACTGGGAGCGGATCTCGCTCGTCGAGGGCGAGTCGCTCGTCTACTGGCTGCGCAAGCTCGTCTTCCGCGGCGCCTGGCTCGACCACC
>JBDTVA010000058.1:0-7265 GCA_040007455.1 Actinomycetota bacterium
TCGAGCTGGTCAAGAACAAGGAGACGCGCGAGACCTTCAGCGACGAGGAGTGCGAGTGGCTCCTGCGCGGCTTCCTCTCGAGCGCGCTGTTCGAGCGCGGCCTGATCTGCCGCGCGGACGACCGCGGCGACCCGGTGATCCAGATCTCCCCGCCGCTCATCGCACGGCAGGAGCAGTTCGACGAGATGGTCGGGATCCTCGGGGACGTGCTCGCGGAGGCGTGGAGCCAGCTCGAGCGCTGATTGCCAGGAAATTCAAATGGCGCCGGGGTGCGGCTCCCCGGCGCCGAACCACCTCGCGCCCGATCTCTGTAACGGCATGGGCCGAGTCGTCCACGACCCTCGGACGAGTGGTAACCGCTAGTCCGGGTCGAGCACGGTGAAGAGCGTCAGCTGAAGCGGGCCCGGCGCGCTCAACCTCACGTTCCGGTGACGCCAAGGCGTCGTCACGGCGTCCGCCAGCTGCTCTGCGCCCGCCTCGACGAGCCGCTGCGCCGCCGCCTCTGAGTCAACGACCTCGAGCGCGAGTCGGATCGGCGGCGAGACGCCCTCCACGCCGACCTCGACCCGGTCGACGAGCGCCGTCTGGTCGACAGAGAGCAGCTCGAGCGTCGCGTGCCCGGCGTCGAGGATCGCGCCGCTGCCGGTGGGCTCGTCCCACTCCCGGATCACAGGCAGGCCGAGGACGTCGCGGTAGAAGCGCACTGCCTCGTCGTACTCCTCGACGGTAACGGCGAGGCGAAGCTCGCGAACCGGGCTCGTCACTTGCCGCTGCGGTCGATCAGCTCGATGCGATAGCCGTCCGGGTCCTGGACGAAGCAGATGCGCGAGCCTCCCTCGCGGACGCGGTACGGCTCGCGCTCGGGCTCGATTCCCTGCGCCTGAAGTTGCGCCAGCGTGTCGTCGAGGTCGTCGACGGCGAACGCGATGTGACCGTAGCCCGTGCCGAGGTCGTAGGTGCGGCCGTCATGGTTCTGCGTCAGCTCGAGCTCCTCGTCCTGGCCCGGGACGCCGAAGAAGTAGTTCGTCGCCTCCTTCTCGCCGTTTCTGACGATGTCCATGTCGCGGCGGAACTCGAGGCCGAGCGCCTCGTAGAAGCCGCGGCTGCGATCGGGGTCGGTGATGCGGTACATGGTGTGGAGATAGCGCGTCATGGCCGCATCCTACGAGTCGGCAAGATCGTCGGGGATCAGTCCGTAGAGCACACCGTCGACCCACTCGCCGTGACGCAGGTACGCCTTGCGCTTGACACCCTCACGAACGAAGCCGGCGCGCTCCGCGTGGCGCATTGCGCGCTCGTTGAACCCGTAGATCTCCAGCTCGAGCCGGTGGTAGCCCAGGTCTTCCAGCAGGTGCCGCTGGAGGAGCCGCGCCGCCTCGTCGGAGACCCTGCGGCCGCGGAAGTCGGGGTGGACGGCGAGGCCGCCCAGGCGCGCGACGCGGCTGCGCTTGTTCGCGACGGCGAAGCCCATGACTCCGGCACTCGCACCGTCGAGCTCGACGATGAAGCGCCCGAAGTCCTCGGGCTCGCGCTCGGAGCGCTCGATCTCCTCGAGCAGCTCTTCGCGCGTCGTGGCGCGCCTCGCGGAGAGGAACGGGTCGACGTCGTCGTGGCTCGTCAGCGCGACGAGGAAGTCGACGTCGTCCGGCGTTGCGCGACGGATCGTCACGCTCACGGCCGGGCAGGCTCCACTACCTCGGGCGACGGGCTCGGCCGCAGCAGCCCCGAGCCGAGCGTGACGCCGGCGAGGATCAGCACGAGGCCGACGACCATCCAGGCGGTAATCGTCTCGTCGAGCAGCAACGCGCCGTAGAAGAGGGCGGTGACGGGGAGCAGATACGTCACCAGCCCTGCCTTGAACGGGCCGTAGTCGGAGATGATCTTCATGAAGAGCAGGATCCCGATGCCGGTCCCGGCGACGCCGAGCGCGACGACCGAGGCGATCGCCTCCCAGCCGGGCAGCTCGTGCGGCGCCTGCGCGAGCCCGAAGGGCAACAGCGCGACCGTCGCGCCGAGCATCGTCGCGGTCGAGAGCGTGATCGTGTCGAGCCGCTCCGTCTGGCGCTGCAGGAAGATGCTCGCGATCGCGTAGAGCATCGACGCGAGAACGACCGCGAGCGTTCCGGCAACGGCCCACCGGTTCACCTCGGGCTGGGCGCCCGCCAGCACCGCGACCCCGACCAGGCCGAGCACGATCCCGACGATCCGCAGCCCGGTGGCCCGCTCGCTGTGTGCGAACCAGATCGCGAGCAGCGCGACCCAGATCGGCACGGTGGCGTTGCCGATCGCCGCGACCCCCGAGTCGATGTGCTTCTGGCCCCACGCGATCAGCGTGAACGGGATCGCGCTGTTGATCACCCCGAGCGCGAACGCGCGCCAGCCGGCCTGCCGGAGGCGCCCGAGGATCCCCCGCGCGGCCATCAGCGAGGTGAGCACCAGCGAGGCGATCAGGAGCCGTCCGGCCATCAGCGTGGTCGGCTCGAGGTCGTCGAGAGCGATCTCGATGAACATGAACGACGCGCCCCAGATCGCCGCGAGCGAGAGGAGCAGCGTCAGGTAGGCGCGCACTACGCGAGGCTAGCGGCCGACCGGAAGGCTGAGCTCAGCTTCGAGGTCTGGCTCTCTGCGCGCTCGCCGCGTTGCCTCGGTAACCACGCGGGCTGGTCAATTCGTTCTTCGCCCTTTCGCTGGCGGTTGCGAGGGCTTAGGGTCGTGCGATGCGGCTGTTCTGTGAGGAGTGCCCAAGGGTGTCCGGGGACGAAGCGCGCGGGTGGCGGTTGTGTCGGGTAGACGATCCCGAGCAGGCTGAGGAGCCGAAGCTGGTCGCGCTTTGTCCGACGTGTGGCGCGCGGGAGCTTGGCCCACTGTTCAGCTTCGAGTCGTAACCGTCGCGGCTCGGCACGAGCTCCACGCGCTTTAGGCGCCCGCCGCCCCCAAAACCAGCGATCCGAGGCCAACCGAAGGCCCGGATACGATGGCCCTCTGACTGCGGTCTCCGAACAGCCGCTCCACCGGGCCCTCGGTCTGACCGACTGGGAATCCGACCGAATCCGGGAGCTGCTCGGCCGCGACCCGAACCACTTCGAGCTCGCCGTCTTCTCGCTGCTCTGGTCGGAGCACTGCGGCTACAAGCACTCCGCGCCGCTGCTGAAGCGGCTTCCCTCCGAGGGCGCCCGCGTGCTTCAGGGCCCGGGTGAGAACGCCGGCGTGATCGACCTCGGCGAAGGCGAGGCGGTCGCCTTCAAGGTCGAGAGCCACAACCACCCGAGCGCGGTCGAGCCGTTCCAGGGTGCCGCGACCGGCGTCGGCGGGATCCTGCGCGACATCTCCGCGATGGGCGCGCGGCCGGTCGCGCTCCTCGACGGCCTCTACTTCGGCGACCCGGGCTGGATGTTCCGCCGCGCGGTCGCCGGGATCGGCCACTACGGCAACTGCGTCGGCGTGCCGACCGTCGGCGGCGAGACGCGCTTCGACGAGGCGTACCGCGACAACGTGCTCGTGAACGCGATGTGCGTCGGGCTGCTCCCGAATGAGCGCGTGACGCGCGCGAAGGCGCGCACTGCGGGCCATGCCGTCGTGCTCTACGGCGCGACGACAGGGCGCGACGGGATCGGCGGCGCGTCGGTGCTCGCGAGCGCCGAGCTCGCGGCCGACGACGCCGACAAGCGGCCGTCGGTGCAGATCGGCGACCCGTTCACCGGCAAGAAGCTGATCGAGGCGTCGCTCGAGCTCGTCGAGGGCGGGCTCGTCGAGTCGCTGCAGGACTGCGGCGCCGCGGGGCTCGCGTCGTCGCTCTCGGAGATGGCGAGCGAGGTCGGGATCGACGTGCACCTCGACCGCGTCCCGCTCCGCGAGCCGGACCTCGAGCCGTGGGAGGTGATGATCTCCGAGAGCCAGGAGCGGATGGTCGCTGTCGTGCGCAAGGACTTCCTCGCGCGGGTCGAGCAGGTCTGCGCGAAGTGGGAGCTCGCGTTCGCCGTCGTCGGCGAGGTCACTGAGAGCGCGCTGCTGCGCGCGCTCTACCACGGAGAGGTCGTCGGAGAAATCCCGGCTCGCCTTCTCACCGAGGAATGTCCACGTTACGAGGTCGATCGGGAGGCGCCCACGACCGAGCCGCCGACGTGGTTCGCGACGTACTCGCTCTCGGAACCGAACCTCGCGAGCAAGGAGTGGATCTATCGCCAGTACGACCAGCTCGTCGGCTCGCGCACCGTTCGCCGCCCAGGCCTCGACGCCGCCGTGCTGCGGCTGCGGCCCTCGCTGCGCGGCCTCGCCGTCTCGCTCCAAGGACCACGGCTCGGCGAGCGCGATCCGTTCCGCGCCGGTGTGCAGGCCGTGTTCGGCGCGGCGCTGAACGTCGCGTGCGCCGGCGGCGACCCGCTCGCGCTGACCGACTGCCTCAACTTCGGCAACCCCGAGAAGCCCGAGATCGCCTGGGAGCTCGAGCGCGCGATCGAGGCGATCGCGCAGGCCGCGGAGGCGCTCGGGATCCCCGTCGTCTCCGGCAACGTCTCGCTCTACAACGAGACGGACGGGCGCGCGATCCCGCCCACGCCCGTCGTCGGGTGCATTGGTCTCGTCGCGGACGTCCGCTCTGTGCCCCGTGGCTGGCGCGAGGGCGACGCGATCGTTGCCGCGAGCGCCGACGGCCTGAAGGCCGAGGCCGCGCTGATCCGGTTCGTCGCGCGCGTGGCCCCCCTGCTCTCGCTCGCGCACGACGTCGGCGACGGCGGCGCCGAGGCGGCTCTCGTCGAAGCCGCGCTCTGGAGCGGCATCGGCGCCGAGGTCGAGATCCCCGAGGGCGCGCGCGTGCTGCTCGCCTGCCCGCCCGAGCGGGTCGGCAGGCTCGGGGCCGAGTTCGAGCAGATCGGAGTCGCGGGCGGCAAGACGCTCCTCGGCGAGCCGCTCGACGAGCTCCGCGCGTCGTGGGAGGCGAACCACTAGATGTGCGGCGTCTTCGGGATCCGCTCGCCCGACCGCGACGTCGCGCGCATCGCGTACTTCGGGCTCTTCGCCCTCCAGCACCGCGGCCAGGAGTCGGCTGGGATCGCGGTCTCCGACCGCGGGCGGATCACCGCGCTCCGCGAGATGGGCCTCGTGGCGCAGGTGTTCTCGGAGGAGAAGCTCCGCGGCCTCCGCGGCGAGCTCGCGATCGGGCACACGCGCTACTCGACGACCGGCTCGACCCACTGGGCGAACGCGCAGCCGGTCGTGCACAACGGCCGCGCCCGGACGGTCGCGCTCGGGCACAACGGCAACCTGACGAACGCCGCCGAGCTGCGCGAGGAGCTCGCCGAGCGCGGCGTCCGCGTCCACTCGACGTCCGACAGCGAGATGATCGCGGCGCTGATCGCGCACGATGACGCGCCACTCGAGGAGGCCGTCGCACGCACGATCGCGAAGCTCGACGGCGCCTTCTCGTGCGTCGCGCTCGCGGAGAACCGTTTGCTCGCGTTTCGCGATCCGCGCGGAATGCGGCCGCTCTGCCTTGGACGGATCGGCGACGACTGGGTCGCGGCCTCCGAGACGTGCGCGCTCGACCTCGTCGGCGCCGAATTCGTCCGCGAGGTCAACCGCGGCGAAGCGGTGCTGATCGACGGAGACGGCGTGACGTCGCTGCAGGCGGTACCGCCCGACGGCGGCGGTGCGCTCTGCATTTTCGAGTTCTTCTATCTCGCGCGGCCCGACTCGCGACTCGCAGGTGTCGAAGTTCACTCCGCGCGCGTGCGGATGGGCGAGCGGCTCGCTGAGGAGTCACCCGTCGACGCCGACCTCGTGCTGCCGATCCCCGACTCCGGCACGCCGGCGGCGATCGGCTTCTCGCGCGCGACCGGAATCCCGTTCAGCGAGGGGCTGATCAAGAACCGCTACGTCGGCCGCACGTTTATCCAGCCGGAACAGGGACTGCGCGAGCAGGGGATCAGGCTCAAGTTCAACCCGCTCGCTGAGGTTGCCGGCCAGCGCGTCGTCGTGGTCGACGACTCGATCGTGCGCGGCAACACGACCCGGCAGATCGTGCGCATGCTCTTCGACGCGGGCGCGTCGGAGGTGCACGTCCGCATCTCGTCCCCGCCGGTGATCGGGCCGTGCTTCTACGGGATCGACCTTGCGGACGACGACGAGCTCGTCGCGGCGCACCGCTCGGTCGAGGCCGTGCGTTCGTACATCGGCGCGTCGAGCCTCCACTACCTCTCGCTCGAAGGGCTCACGGCCGCGACGCGCCGCCCGGAGTCGGAGCTCTGCCGCGCCTGCCTCACTCGGGAGTACCCGACCCGAGTTCCGGTAGAGGCGGCAAAGCTCCGCTTCGAGCCGGTCTAGCCTCTTACTGCTCGAGCACGCGGCTCGCCTTCGCGACGCCGCGGCTGAGGATGTACGCGATCGTCGTCCACTGGAAGAAGCTGAGCCACGAAGCGCTCCCCAGGGTGTCCGCGACCCAGCAGACGAGCATCGCGACGATCAAGGCGATCAGGTAGACCGCGAACTCGGCGTTGCCCGGGATCGGCAGGCGCGCCATGTCGGGCATGTTGCCCGACCACGAGGGGGACCCTGACGCAGGCGGCGGCGACTGGTTCCCCGGAGGCATCGTCGACATCGCAACTCCTTTCGGTGGGTGAGCGTCGATCCTACGACAGGTCGTCGGCCCGCCCAAAGCGGACGGCGCGCTCGACGGTCCGCGGGTCGGCCCCCTGCTCGAGCAGCTCCTGGCGCCGCTCGCCCTCTGCGAACAGCCTGAGGAAGAGCCAGGCGAAGGCAGCGAAGGTGACGAGCGAGCCCTCAACCAACAGGATCGCCCCCGCGGCAGCCTGGTCGGAGAGGCCGACGTCGGTGTACGGCGCGTAGAAGATCTCGCCCGACCAGAGGAAGACGTTCGCGATCAGGGTGGAGACGAGCCGCACCACGACGATGTAGCCGAGCTTCGCGGCCGAGCCGAACCAGGCGGGCGCAGGGAGCGTCTCCAGGACGGGCATCCACATCACGAGGCCGGCCGTGAAGAACGAGAGGTGCTCCAGCGCATGGACGAGGTCGTGCCGGATCGCCGCCTCGTAGGCGAACGGCAGGTGCCAGAGCACCATGTTCGCGACCCAGAGCGGAAGCGCGACGAGCGGATGCGCGAGCACGCGCAGCGCGTGCACGGGCCGCAGCGCGAGCAGCGGCCGGAGCAGCGGACCGGTCAGCCCGGCGAGCAGCGCGAGCGGCGCGAGGTCGCCGAGCAGCAGGTGCTGGAGCATGTGGAAGGAGAAGCGCTCCTCACCGAGCTGCGCGAC
>JBDTVA010000059.1:0-7229 GCA_040007455.1 Actinomycetota bacterium
CGAACGCTCCCTGCGTCCTTGCCTCGCACCACCCATCGCACCCCGGCGACGAGGCATCACTCCGAGACGGGCTCTAAGCTCGTCGAGTGGACAAGGGAATCGTGGTCGAGGAGCTCGGGGGGATCGAGCTCCTCGAGATCGAGGTCGAGGATCCGCAGGAGCACGAGGTGCTCGTCCGCATCGAGGCGAGCGGCGTCTGCCACAGTGACCTGCACGTCCTCGAGACCGGGTTCTCGCACCCGCCGCCGATCCTGCTCGGGCACGAGGGCGCGGGCGTCGTCGAGGCCGTCGGGCCCGGAGTCGAGACCGTGGGCGCGGGCGACAGGGTAGTGATCGGGTGGCGCGCGCCGTGCGGCGAGTGCCGCTGGTGCGCGCGCGGCGACCTGCGCCGCTGCCGTACGCCAGCCGCCGCCGGTCCGCGCGTCCGGCTCCTCGACGGCCGCGCGCTGACCCGCACGCTCGGCGCCGGGACGTTCGCGACACGGACGGTCGTGCACGAGCGCGCAGCGGTCCGCGTCGACGGCATTCCCCTCGTGCAGGCCTGCCTGATCGGCTGCGCAGTCGCGACCGGCGTCGGCTCCGTGCTCGAAACGGCGAAGGTCTGGCCGGGCGCGCGTGTGGGGGTGATCGGCTGCGGCGCGGTCGGGCTCGCGGTGATCCAGGGCGCGCGCATTGCCGGGGCCGCCGAGGTGCACGCGCTCGACCTCGACGAGCGCAAGCTCGAGGCGGCGAAGCGGTTCGGCGCAACGCACACGGGCGAGTCCGCGCGGCTCGACTTCGTGTTCGACGTCGTGGGCCGGCCGGAGACGGTCGAGCAGGGGCTCGGGATGCTCGGGCACGCGGGCACGCTCGTCTACATCGGCCTGCCTCAGCCCGGCGCGCACGTCGACTTCCCACTCCAGAAGGCGTTCGACCGCCGCGTCCGCTTTCTCGTCTCGCACGGCGGCGACCACGTGCCGCGCCTGGACTTCCCGGCGCTCGTGTCACACGCCCGCGACGGCAGGCTCGACCTGGCGGGCATGGTGACGAAGACGATCGGGCTCGACGACGTCGCGCAGGCGTTCGACGAGATGCGATCCGGCGACGTGATCCGCTCGGTGATCCTGCTGTGAAGATCCCGCCGCCGGTCGCCGAGCTGATCGGGTTCGACGTCGTGAGCGCGGGCGACGGGCTCTGCTCGATGAAGCTCGAAGCGGAGGAGCGCCACTCGAACCCGATGGGCACCCTCCACGGCGGGATCCTCTGCGACCTCGCAGACGCGGCGATGGGGATGGCGTTCTTCAGCACGCTCGAGCCGGGTGAGTCGTTCACGACGCTCGAGCTGAAGATCAATTACCTGCGCCCTTTCTGGACCGGGATGCTCTTCGCCCACGGGAAGGTCGTCCACCGGGGCAAGACGGTGGGGATGACCGAGTGTGACCTCGTGGACGACCAGGACCGCCTGATCGCGAGGGCGAGCGGCACGTGCCTTGCCCTCCGCGGCGAAGCTGCCGAGGGGCGATGATCCCCGAATGATCGACCCGGGCCTCGACGCCGACCTGAAGGAACGGTTGCGCGAGGTCCTCGACCGTCACCCGGTCACGGAGGCCGAGCTCCGGAAGGTGCTGGACGAGGGACGCGTCTGCGCGTCGCTCGTGCGAGGCCGGCTGGAGCGGGGCGAGCAGCGGCTCTCCGAGCTGACCGCCGACCCGGAGTCCGCGCTCGCAGACCTGGCGTCCGCGTTGCGGGTGGTCAACGACCTCCGACCGAGGCTCTCCGAGCTCGAGTCGGCCCTGGCCGAGCTGCGCGAGCGGGCGCCGGAGTTCCGGCGTTCGTGGCTCACCGGTAGACCCACGCGTTGACGAGTGGTTCAATAGCCTCATCGACCTTCGCGACACCCCAGACGAAGCCGCCTTCCGCGCGGGCGTGCGCGCCTGGCTCGAGGCCAACCTGCCGGCAGGCGAGCCCCGCGAGTGGTCGCGGAAGATCTTCGACGCCGGCTATGCCGGCCTGACCTGGCCCGAGGAGTACGGCGGGAAAGGCGCGCCCTACAGCCACCAGGCGATCGCGCTCGAGGAGTTCGCGCGTGCCGAGGCGCCGCCGCACATGGGCGTGATCGGGCTCGGGATGGCCGGGCCGACGATCATGTTCTACGGCACCGAGGAGCAGAAGCAGCGCTACCTCTCAAGGATCTTGTCGGCGGAGGAGATCTGGTGCCAGGGGTTCTCCGAGCCGGGCGCGGGCTCCGACCTCTCCGCGGTGCGCACGCGGATCGACGACCAGGGCGACCACTTCGTCCTGAACGGCCAGAAGGTCTGGTCGTCGTTCGCGCACATCGCCGACCACTGCATCCTCGTCGGCAGGAGCGATCCTGACTCCGAGCGGCACGCGGGCCTCACGTACGTGATCGTCGACATGAAGGGCCCGGGCGTCGAGGTGCGGCCGCTGAAGCAGATCACCGGCGAGGCGGAGTTCAACGAGATCTTCCTCACCGACGCGAAGGTGCCGAAGGAGAACCTGCTCGGTGAGATCGGCGGCGGGTGGCAGGTCGCGATGACGACGCTCCTGCACGAGCGCGGCACGCTCGGCTTCGCGCTGAGCGGCATCCTCGAGGCGCAGGTGCAGAAGGTGGTCGCGCTGGCGAAGCAGCGGAACGGCAACGACCCGATCGTTCGCGACCGGCTCGCGAACGAATGGATCGTCCAGCAGGCGCTCAAGCTCACGAACTACCGCGCGCTGACCGCGCTGATGAAGACCGGCATGCCGGGGCCCGAGGGCTCCGCGGTCAAGCTCGCGTGGTCGGAGGCGAATCAAAGACTCACGAAGCTCGCGATGGAGATCCTCGAAGGTGAGGACGACGGCTACTGGCGCCACCAGCAGCTGCGCTCGCGCGGCAACACGATCGAGGCCGGGACGAGCGAGATCCTGCGCAACATCGTCGCCGAGCGCGTGCTCGGCCTCCCGAGGAGCCGCTGATGCAGTTCGCCTTCACCGACGAGCAGGAGCTGCTCCGCCGCGAGGCGCGCGAAGCGCTCGGCAACGGCGGCTGGTCGCGCGACGAGATCGCGGGCGCGGAGCTCTCGTTCCTCGACCGCGCCGTCCTGTACGAGGAGGGCGGCCGCGCGAACGTCGGTGAGTCGCTCTTCGACGACTCGCGCCCGGAGGACGAGCGGCTCGCGACGCTCGCGCTCGAGGCCGTCGGGATCGCGGCGAAGGCGCTCGAGCTCGGTGTCGAGTACGCCTCGACCCGCGAGCAGTTCGGCCGGAAGATCGGCGTCTACCAGGCGGTCTCGCACCCGCTCGTCGACATCTACGTCGAGACGGAGCTTTCGCGCTCGCTCGCGTACTGGGCGGCGTGGTGCGTGTCGGAGGGCGACGAGCAGGCGCCGGTCGCCGTCGCGGCTGCGAAGGCGTACGCGAGCGACGCAGCGGTTGCGGCGTGCGAGCGCTCGATCCAGGTGCACGGCGGGATCGGCTTCTCCTGGGAGCACGTGCTGCACACCTATTACAAGCGCGCGCTCGCAATCCAGGCCTACGGCGGCTACCCGCGCGTGCAGCGCGCGAAGGTCGCCGCGTACTTACTCGACTGACGAGGAGGTCGTGATGAAGGGCCAGATGATGGACTTCCAGCTGACGCTCCCGCCGCTGCTGCGGCGCGCAGAGACGTACTTCGGCGACAAGGAGATCGTCACACGGCTTCCGGACAAGAGCTTCCACCGCTACACGTATCGCGACATGGCGACGCGCGCGAAGCAGCTCGCGGTCGCGCTCGACAAGCTCGGTCTGCAGAAGGGCGACCGGGTCGCGACTCTCTGCTGGAACCACTACCAGCACATGGAGGCCTACTTCGGCATCCCGAGCGGCGGCTTCGTCCTCCACACCTTGAATCTCCGCCTGCACCACGAAGACATCGGCTACATCGCGAAGCACGGCGGCGACAAGGCCGTGATCGTCGACAAGAGTCTGCTCCCGCTGCTCGACGCGTTCAAGGGAAGCACGGACATCGAGCACGTAATCGTGATCGACGACTCGTACGAAGAGCTGCTCGCGACGGCCGACGCCGACGAGTGGCGCGAGCCGGAGCTCGACGAGAACGATGCCGCGGCGATGTGTTACACGAGCGGCACGACCGGGCGCCCGAAGGGCGTCGTGTACTCGCATCGCTCGACGATCCTGCACGCGCTCGGCGTCGCCTCGCTCTCGCCGCTCGGGCTACGCGTGTCGGAGGAGGACGCGCTGCTCCCCGTCGTGCCGATGTTCCACGCGAACGCGTGGGGCTATCCGTACCTCGCAGCGATGATCGGCTCCAAACTCGTCTTCCCCGGGCCGTACCTCGACCCCGAGAGCCTGCTCGACGACTTCGTCCAGGAGCAGGTCACGTGGACGGCGGGCGTCCCGACGATCTGGCTCGGGATGCTCCAGCTGCTCGACGCGAACCCCGACAAGTGGGATCTCTCGAAGATGAAGGGGATGCTCGTCGGCGGCTCCGCGGTGCCGCGCGCGATGATCGCCGGCTACAAGGAGCGCCACGGGCTGAACGTCGTCCAGGGCTGGGGGATGACCGAGACCTCGCCCGTCGCGTCGGTCACCGACTTCACGGGCGACCTGCGAACCGCCGACCAGGACACGAAGTTCGACTTCGTCGCGATGGCCGGGATGCCGCTGCCGCTCGTCGAGCTGAGGGTGATGGCCGAGGGCAACGAGGTTCCGTGGGACGGCGAGTCGATGGGCGAGCTCGAGGTGCGCGGCCCATGGGTCGCGTCCGCGTACTACGACGACGACGAACTGAAGGACCGGTGGACCAGCGACGGCTGGTTCAAGACGGGCGACATCGTCTCGATGCACCCGCGCGGGTTCATCCAGATCAAGGACCGCTCGAAGGACGTGATCAAGTCCGGCGGGGAGTGGATCTCGTCCGTCGAGCTCGAGAACAAGATCATGGGCCACCCCGCCGTCGCCGAGGCTGCGGTGATCGCGATGCCGGACGAGAAGTGGGCCGAGCGGCCGCTCGCGGTCGTCGTCCTCAAGGAGGGACAGCAGGCGACGGAGGAGCAGCTGCGCGAGCACCTCTCCGGGCAGTGCGCGAAGTGGTGGATCCCCGACCGGTTCGAGTTCGTCGAGGAGATCCCGAAGACGGCGGTCGGGAAGTTCAAGAAGACCGCGCTGCGCGACATGTTCGCGGACGCGACCGCAGAAGCACCCGCGGAAGCCCCCGTCGCGACCAGTTGAGAGCCGTCGTCTTGCGCGAGACGGGCGGCCCGGAGCAGCTCGAGCTCGCCGAGGTCGACGAGCCGGTGCCCGGCGACGGGCAGGTGCTCGTGCGCGTGCGCGCCGCGGGCATCAACTTCCTCGACGTGCTGGTCCGCCAGGGCCGCTACCCGCAGATGCCCGAGCTCCCGACGGTGCTCGGCTCGGAGGTCGCCGGCGAGGTCGACGGGCGGCGCGTGATGGCGCTGCCGCGGGCGGCCGGGGGCGGCTACGCCGAAGCGGTCGTCGTCGACGAATCGCTGCTCGTGCCGCTGCCGGAGAGCGCGTCCTTCGAGGAAGGCGCGTCGTTTCTGCTGACCTTCCTGACCGCGTGGATCCCGCTGACGCGGCAGGTCCGGGTCGCCGACGGCGCGACGGTGCTGGTGCACGCCGGCGCGGGCGGCGTCGGCTCGGCGGCGATCCAGGTCGCAAAGCACCTGGGCGCGCGCGTCGTCGCGACCGCCTCGTCGGAGGAGAAGCGGGCGCTCTGCGTCGACCTGGGCGCGGACGAGGCGCTCCCCTACGAGGGGTTCGAGGAGCGCGTCAAGGTCGACGTCGTGCTCGACCCGGTCGGGGGCGAAGTGTTCGCGCGCTCGCTCGCCACGCTCAATCCTCTCGGCGCTGTCGTGGCGCTCGGCTTCGCGGGGGGCTGGTGGGAGCCGCTGGACCCCGCGCCGCTCGTGGGACGCAACGTCGGCATCTTCGGCTTCTACCTCGGGCGCCTGATGCGGTTTCGCCCGGATCTCGTAGCGGACGCGATCGCGGAGATCGTCGCGCTCTGGGAGTCCGGCGTCGTCAAGCCGCTCGTCGGCGCGACCTATCCCCTGGACGACGTGGCGGATGCGCACCGCCTGGTCGAGGAACGTCGCAGCGTGGGCAAGGTTGTCCTCGTTCCGTAGCGCGCTCGTCACGGGCGGGCGCTCCGGGATCGGCGCCGCGATCGTCTCGGCGCTCGAGCGCGACGGCGTCTTCGTGCGCTCGCTCGACATCGCCGACGGGTTCGACGTCGCCGATCCGCAGGCGTGGGAGGCGGTCGACCGCGTCGACCTCGCCTGCCTGAACGCCGGGGTGCTCACGGGCGAGCGGCTGGTCGCCCGGATGAGCGACGAGCAGTACCGGCGGATCGTCGGCGTCAACGTCGACGGGGTGGTGTTCGGCGTCCGCCGGCTCGCGCGCGTGATGCACGAAGGCTCGATCGTGGTCACCGCGTCGCTCGCAGGGCTCACAGCGATGGGGAACGACCCGCTCTACGCGCTGACGAAGCATGCGCTCGTCGGGTTCGTCCGTTCGGCCGCGCCGCAGCTCGCCGAGCGGGGGATCCGGCTGAACATGGTGAACCCCGGGATCGTCGACACGCCCATGCTCGGCGAGGAGGGACGCGACACGCTGACCGCCGAGGGCTTCCCGCTGCTGCAGCCCGAGGACGTCGCGGCGGCCGTGCTGCTCGCCGCGCGAGACGACGAGGTCGGCCAGGCGTGGGTCGTGCAACCGGGCCGCGAGCCGCTGAAGTTCCGCTTCCCGGGCGTCCCTGGGCCGCGCGTCGAGGGGGCGGAGGGCATGGTGCCCAAGCTGTGACCGACGAGCCCGTCGAGCGGCGGCCCTGGGAGGACGTGTCGCCCGGCGTCCCGCACGTCTGGCGCACGCTCGGCTACCGCCGTCCCGTGGCCGAGCCGGGCCGCGTCGTCGTCGAGTGGGACGCCTCGCCCGACTACGCCTTCCCGGCGGACTCGGGCCACATCGTCCACGGGGGCCTCGTCGCGACGATCCTCGATACGGCGATGGGCGGCGCCTGCTGGACGCTGCTGGAGGGTGACGAGACGTTCTTGACGGCCGACCTCCACACGGAGTTTCATCGGGCGTCGCGACCGGGGCTGCTCAGGGCCGACGGTCGCGTCGTCCACCGGACGAAACGCGTGATGTTCTGCGCCGCGGAGCTCTACGACGCCGAGGGCACGCACCTCGCGAGCGCCCGCTGCACGCAGGTCCTCCGCAGCGCCCGGTAG
>JBDTVA010000060.1:0-7106 GCA_040007455.1 Actinomycetota bacterium
TCGAGCGCCGATGCGTCCTCCAGGAGGAGTCGAAGGGAGAAGCGCCGCTCCGTGAGCTGCTCGAGTTGGAATCGGAGGATCCCGGGCCGACGGATCCTCCTGTCGATCAGCGTGGAGTGCACGACCGAGCCGTCGTCGACCGTGACGAACGAGTTCAGGCGACCCTCGAGGCCGGTGAGCATCTGAGTCGTCCTGCCGCAATCGCATCCCCGGCCGACGATTCGCGCGAGATCGCCGAGCCGGTAGTTGAGCACGACCCCTCCCCGGTTGACGAGGTCGGACACGACGACCTCCCCCAACTCGCCGTCGGGAACCGGCGCGCCCGCTTCGTCGACGATTCGAACATGCGTCAGGTCCTCATGGAGGTGGAATGCGCGACCCTCTTCGCATAGAAAGCCGATCTTGAACGCTTCGGCCGCACTGTACCGGGAGAGCACAGGAATACCGAGCTCCTCCTCGACGAGCTGTCGGGTTTCGGCCGCCATCGGGTCTCCCCCGTAGACGGCGACCCGGGGGCCGCGGAGTTCGAGCTTGCGCACCAGGACGGTCCGGAAAAGCAGCTCGAGATACGTGCCGAACCCCCGAAGGGCCAACGGTCGCAGCCTGTTGATCGCCTTCACGACGTCGTCGATGCGGTCGTTGACGTAGACTTCGTGAAGGCGCGGTCGAAGTGGACGGAAGCTGGTCTTCGCGTAGAACTGCTGGACACGTTGCTCGTTGCCGCCCGGGTTCATCACCTGAACCACCGGATACGCGAATCGCTTGCCGATGATTCGCGTCTCGAGCACGCGCTCTCGCTCGCTGTGCGCGATGTTTGCGTAGAGCGCGGCGCGATCCCGATAGACCGTCACGGGCGTTCCGGTGGATCCGCTGGTCGAGAATGGCAGCGCGCTGCGACCGGCGCGATTGTCGGCGCGGAACCGCTCCGGCTCGGCCTGGACGAGACGTCGACTCAGGAGCGGCAGCTCGGCGAGATCGTCGGCTCCCCCAATCGACGCCGGATCGATGCCCTGCTCCCGGAAGAGGTCCCGGTAGTAGGGAACGTGCTCGGCGGCATACCGTACCGTCGCCCGGACCCTCTCGTCGCGTAGCTCGGCGAGGCGCGCGACCGGCAGCCTGTGCATGCGCTGCTGACGAGGAAGGTGGCGGAGCACGGTGGCCATCCCCATCGCTCGACCGGCAGCTGCCCGCACCCGGCGCATTCTTGCAGCGTGGCGGGTGCGAACCCCTGAGCTACGCTCAGGACGTGCCCAGATCCGTGATCGTGTCCGCGGTACGAACCCCGTTCGGCAAGCTCGGCGGCGCGCTCTCCGGCTACGAGGCGCCGCAGCTCGGGGCGCACGTGATCAAGGCCGCAATGGAGAAGGTGGGCCTCGAGCCGACCGAGGTCGAGTACGTGATCATGGGCGAGGTGCTCCAGGCCGGCGTCGGCCAGGCGCCCGCACGGCAGGCGGCGATCGGCGCCGGGCTCCCGAAGGAGCTCCCGGCCGACACGATCAACAAGGTGTGCGCGTCGTCGATTCGCGCGATCCAGATCGCGGACGCGATGATCCGCTCGGGCGACCACCACGTCGTGGTCACAGGCGGGATGGAGTCGATGTCGAACGCGCCGTACCTGCTGAAGAAGGCGCGCTTCGGCTACAAGCTCGGCCACGGCGAGCTGATCGACCACATGGTCTTCGACGGGCTCACGTCGAGCTTCGACGGCAAACACATGGTCGAGCAGGCGTCGTTCGTCTCACGCGAGCTCGGCATCTCGCGCGAGGATCAGGACGCGTGGGCGCTGCGCTCGCACGAGCGCGCGGTCGCGGCGCAGGATGCGGGACGCTTCGCCGACGAGATCGTGCCGCTCGAGGGGTTCGAAGTCGACGAAGGGCCGCGGCGCGACACGTCGCTCGACCGGCTGTCCGCGCTCGAGCCCGTGTTCGACCCCGAGGGGACGACGACGGCCGGGAACGCACCTGGTGTGAACGACGGCGCCGGTTGCGTGATCGTCACGAGCGAGGAGTTCGCGCGCAAGCGCGGCCTCGAGGTGCTCGCGACGATCGTCGCGCAGGCGTACGTCGCCGACGACTTCGCGTTCCTCGCGCGCACGCCCGCCAAGGCGGGTGAGATCGCGCTCGCGAAGGCGGGCAAGTCGATCGACGACGTCGTGCGCGTCGAGGTGAACGAGGCGTTCTCGTCCGTCGTCGTGAACTCGATCAAGATGCTCGGCGCTGACCCGGAGAAGGTCAACGTGAACGGCGGCGCGGTCGCGCTCGGCCATCCGATCGGCGCGTCCGGCGCGCGCATCGTCGGCACGATGGTGCACGAATTGCGCCGCAACGGCGGCGGCCTCGGCCTCGCGGCGATCTGCTCCGGCGGCGGCCAGGGCGACGCGCTCCTGCTCGAGGTGTGACGTGAGGGTCGCGCTCGTCTCGCTCGCGGCGGCCGTGGCGCTCGTCGCCCCCGCGGAGGCCTCGGCGTGCTCGTGCATCCCGTGGGGCAAGCCGAAGGCGGAACTCGCGCGCTCGAACGGCGCGTTCGTGGGCGTCTACCTCGGCCGTCGTCCGCTGCACGCGCCCGGGCCTGTGTTCAGCTCCGCCGATCCGTACCTCTACAAGTTCCGCGTCGAGCGGCACCTCAAGGGAACGCTCGGCAAGACGGTCGAGGTGCTGAGCGCCCGCGAGGGCGCGTCCTGCGGGCTGGAGGTCGTGCGAGGCCAGCGGGTCGGTCTGTTGCTTCGCAGGGTCAAGGGGCGCTGGGAGTCGAACCTCTGCTCGCAGCGGTCAGCGGGCTTCTTTCGCGGCATCCCGTCGCGGCGGCTCGCGTCCTGCGCATGACGTTCGAGCACGTCATCGTCGTCGGTGCGGGACAGATGGGTGGCGGGATCGCCCAGGTCGTCGCGGGCTCGGGGCGGCGGGTGTCGCTCTACGACGAACAGCCCGGTGCCACGGACCGCGCGCTCGAGACGATGCGCAAGAGCCTCGCGAAGCTTGCGGAGAAGGGTGGGCCTGCGCCCGACGACGTGCTCGCGCGCGTGAACGCCGTCGACGAGATCGTCCCGGCCGACCTGATGGTGGAGGCGGTCGTCGAGGATGCCGACGTGAAGCAAGACGTCTTCCGCCGCGCCGACGCCACGCTTCCGCCCGGGGCAGTTCTCGCGTCGAACACGTCCTCGATCCCGATCGCGTCGCTCGCCGCCGCGACACAGCGGCCCGACCGGGTTATCGGAATGCACTTCTTCAACCCGGTGCCCGTGCTGAAGCTCGTCGAGGTCGTCCGCGGGCGGGACACGTCCGACGAGACCGCGCGTTCGATCGTCGAGCTCGCGAAGGAGCTCGGCAAGGTGCCGGCCGAGGCGAACGACTTCCCCGGCTTCGTCTCGAACCGGATCCTCATGCCCTTCATCAACGAGGCGGTCTGGGCGCTCCACGACGGCGTCGCCGAGGCGGAGGCGATCGACACGATCGCGAAGCTCGGCTTCGCACATCCCCTCGGCCCGCTCGCACTCGCCGACCTGATCGGCCTGGACACCTGCGTGGCGATCATGAAGGTGCTCCAGGAGGGGCTCGGCGACGACCGCTACGCCGCGTGCCCGCTGCTCGTGGACCACGTGGCCCAGGGCCGGCTGGGCCGGAAGACGAAGCGCGGATTCTTCGAGTACTAGCTCTCAAGGCACGACGGGTCGCTGCCGATATCTGGCCCAGAAAGGGAGGACGTACGGGTGCGGGTGTTACTCGTTGACGACGACGCGGGTCTGAGGGCGCTTCTGCGCATGACGTTCGACGTCTTCGACATCGACGTCGACGAGGCCGCAGGAGCCGCCGAGGCGCGCGAGTTGATCCGAGCCGCTCCCCCCGACGTGATCGTGCTCGACGTCCTGATGCCCGGCATGGACGGGCTCGAGTTCTGCCGTGAGCTGAAGTCGAGCCCCGAGACGCGGGACATCGCCGTGGTCCTGCTTTCGGGCTCCGAGGGCGGTTCGCGCGTCGCCGCGGACGCCGCCGCCGCCGAGGCGTTCGTGCCGAAGCCCTTCAGCCCGCTCGAGCTGCTCGCCGTCGTCGAGCGGCTCTCGGGAGGTCTCTACGGCGTTCCGTTCCGCGCGACGAAGAAGAGCGGCAGCCAGGAGGAACAGTTGCTCCTGTACGCGCGCGACCTGCGCCATCTGCTGCAGATCGAGCGGGCGCAGCGGTCGCTCGTGCAGGAGGCGTACCGCCAGACCGTCGCTGCGTTCGCCAGCGCGTTGGAGTCGAAGGACACGCGCACCCGCGCGCACTCGGAGCGTGTGCAGCGCTACGCCCTCGAGCTCGCGCGCACGATGGACACCGAGCTCGCGGACGATCCGTCCGCCGAGTACGGGTTCTTGCTCCACGACGTCGGCAAGATCGGGATCCCGGACCGCGTGCTGCAGAAGCCGGCACCTCTCACCGAGCCGGAGCGTGCGCTGATGCAGACCCACACGGTGCTCGGCGAGCAGATGCTCGCGGGCGTCGCGCTGCTGCAGGGGCACGGCGTGGACATCGTTCGTTCGCATCACGAGCGGTGGGACGGCGACGGCTACCCGGACCGGCTCGTGCGCGAGGAGATCCCGACCGGTGCGAGGATCTTCGCGGTGGCCGACACACTGGACGCGATGACGAGCGACCGTGTGTACCGCGCAGCACTCCCCTGGTCGGCCGCGCACGACGAGATCCTCTTGCACTCCGGGCGGCAGTTCGACCCCGACGTCGTCGACGCGTTCCGCGCCTGCGAGTCGTCCCTGCGCGAGGTGCGCAGGGAGTTCGACGCGGCGCCGTACTAGGCTGGCTCCTCTTCCTGCTCGATCGGCGCTTCGAGCTGGTGCCAGAGCACGATCTTGCCGTCGCGAACACGGACGAGCGCGAGGGCCCGCGCGCCGGGGCCGTCGCAGCGGCTGCGGCTGCGGTTCCCGAGGAGAAACGTCGCGCGCACCGTGTCGCCTCGCTCGCTGAGGCTGAGGATGCGGCCGGCACACGGGAGCGAGGCGTTCCAGGCCTGAGCCTCGTCGAACGTCTCGAGCCGCCGGACCGAAGCGCCCTGAACGACGCGCGCGCCCTCGGCGAAGAGGCGTGCCGCGCCCTCGTTGTCGTCGGAGTTGACGGCTTCGGACCAAGCGCGGACGACGCTCTGAGGCGAGGGATCGCCGCCTCCGCAGCCCGTCAGGACGAAGGCGACAACCGCGACGAGGCCGGCGAGTCGCACCGTCACTACGATAGTCCCGCCGATGCACTTCGAGCTGACCGACGACCAGCGCGAGATCCAGGCGCTCGCCCGCGACGTCGCGCAGGCCGAGATCGAGCCGAACGCGGCGGCGTGGGATCGCGAGCACCGCTTCCCGCGCGAGCTGTACGGGAAGCTGGCCGAGCTCGGGCTGATGGGCGTCTGCATCCCCGTTGAGTACGGCGGCGCGGGCGCCGACTTCCTCTCCTACATCCTCGTGCTCGAGGAGCTCTCGCGCGCCGACGCCGGTGTCGGCGTGACGGTCGCCGTCCACACCAGCGCTTGCACGCTTCCGCTGCTCACGTTCGGGACGGACGAGCAGCGCGCGCGGTTCGTGCCGCCGCTCGCGCGCGGTGAAGGGATCGGCGCCTTTGCGCTGACCGAGCCCGAAGCAGGCTCCGACGCGGGTGCGCTACGCACGCGCGCCGAGTCGGACGGGGCCGGGTGGCGCATCACCGGCACGAAGCAGTGGATCACGAACGGTGCACACGCGTCGACGTTCCTGGTCTTCGCGAGGACTGACCAGGAGACGCCGGGCGCCAAGGGTGTCTCCGCGTTCGTGCTCGATGCCGAGCACGTGCGCGTGACGCGAGACGAGGAGAAGCTGGGGTTGAACTCGTCGTGCACGAACGACATCGCGATCGAGGGGGTGACCGTCGGGCGCGACCGCCTGCTGCACGAGGAGGGCAAGGGCTTCAAGGTCGCGATGGCGACGCTCGACGGCGGGCGGATCGGGATCGCGGCGCAGGCGGTCGGCATCGCGCAGGCGGCGTTCGACGTCGCGCGCGAGTACGCGAAGGAGCGGCGCACCTTCGGCAAGGCGATCGGCGAGCACCAGGCGATCCAGTTCAAGCTGGCCGACATGGCGACGGAGATCGACGCCGCTCGCCTGCTCGTCTACCGCGCCGCCTGGCTGAAGCAACAGGGTCGCCCGCACACCGAGGAGGGCGCCAAGGCCAAGCTCTTCGCCTCCGAGATGGCACGCCGCCAGACCGGCGAGGCGATCCAGATCCTCGGCGGGTACGGGTACACGAAGGAGTTCCCCGTGGAGCGCTACTACCGCGACGCGAAGATCACGGAGATCTACGAAGGGACGAGCGAGATCCAGCGGATGGTGATCGCCCGCTCCGTGCTCGGGCTGCGCCGGCACGAGCAGACGCTCGCGCAGGGCTGACCGTTCGAGGCGTGCCCTGGTGCCAGGCACCGGGGCACGGCCAAAAGCGTGCGTCGAGAGTGTGTCGAACTCCTCGCACGGGGCCGGCGTCGTGTTCGCGCGGCTCATCATGGAACGATGGGTCGCAACCCTCGACCGCAGGGACAGAACGCCGTCTATCACGTGACGGCTCGCGGAAATAGACGCGGGCCGATCGTTCACGACGACCTGGATCGCGCAGCGTTCCTCGGCATGTACCAGGACGTGGCGACCCTGATGAAGTGGGACACCTACGCCTACTGCCTGATGACGAACCACTATCACTTCGTGCTGAGAACGAGCGATGCAAACATCGCGGTGGGGATGCACCGACTCAACTCCCGCTGGGCGAAGCGCTACAACCGGCGATACCTCTTCACAGGACACGTCTTCGAGCGGCGCTACTCGTCGAGGCTCGTCACAAGCGACGAGCAGTTGCTCGTCGCAATCCGGTACGTCGTCCTCAATCCCGTGCGCGCGGGGATGTGCGACCACCCAAGCGAGTGGGAGTGGAGCAGTTACAACGCGCTCTGCGGGGCCGCTTGGGCGCCTGACTTCCTGTCCGTGGGCACCGTCCTTCGCCTCTTTCACACCGACCAGAAGTTCGCGCGGCGACGCTTCCAGGTGTTCGTCGAAGCATTGCTCGACCTTCGGGTCTGAACCGGCCGTGCCCTGGTGCCAGGCACCGGGGCAC
>JBDTVA010000061.1:0-7105 GCA_040007455.1 Actinomycetota bacterium
CGCAAAGGCAGTAGCGAATGGACTTCAACAAGCTGACACTCAAGAGCCAGGAGGCTGTGGGCGCCGCGCAGGAGCTCGCGCGCCGCATGGGCAATCCCGAGCTCTACCCCGAGCACCTGCTGATCGCGCTGCTCGACCAGGAGCTGGTCCGCACGCTCGTCGAGCGTGCGGACTACCAAGCGACGTCGCTGCGGAGCGAGGCGGAGACGGTGCTGCGCGGAAAGCCGTCGATCCAGGGCGCCGCCCAGCAGCCTCAGGTGGGCGCTGCGTTTTCGAAGGTCCTCGATCGTGCGTTTGACGAAGCGAAGCAGATGAACGACGACTACGTGTCGACGGAGCACTTGCTGCTGGCCCTCGACAGGGTAGATCGCAGCAAGCTCGTTGCTGCGATCGAGAGCCTCCGTGGCGGTCGCCGCGTCACCTCGCAGGACCCCGAGGAGACCTACCAGGCGCTCGAGAAGTTCGGCCGCGACCTGACGCAGGCCGCGGAGGAGGGCAAGCTCGACCCGGTGATCGGGCGCGACGAGGAGATCCGCCGCGTGATCCAGGTCCTCTCGCGCCGCACCAAAAACAACCCCGTCCTCATCGGCGACCCCGGCGTCGGCAAGACGGCGATCGTCGAAGGCCTCGCGCAGCGAATCGTCGCGGGGGACGTGCCGGAGGGCTTGAAGGGCAAGCGCGTCTGGGCGCTCGACATCGGCGCGCTGCTCGCGGGCTCGAAGTACCGCGGCGAGTTCGAGGAGCGCCTGAAGGCGGTCCTGCAGGAGATCCAGGGTGCGGCCGGCCAGATCATCCTCTTCATCGACGAGCTGCACACGATCGTCGGCGCCGGCGCGGCGGAGGGCGCGGTCGACGCCGCGAACCTGCTGAAGCCGATGCTCTCGCGCGGCGAGCTGCGTGCGGTCGGCGCGACGACGCTCGACGAATACCGCAAGCACATCGAGAAGGACGCCGCGCTCGAGCGGCGCTTCCAGCCGATCTTCGTCGGCGAGCCGTCGGTCGCCGACACGATCGCGATCCTGCGCGGCTTGAAGGAGCGCTACGAGGCGCACCACGGCGTCCGCATCCGCGACGCCGCGCTCGCCGCCGCCGCAGTGCTCTCCGACCGCTACATCACCGGCCGCCAGCTCCCCGACAAGGCGATCGACCTCGTCGACGAGGCCGCGTCGCGGCTCCGCATGGAGATCGACTCGTCGCCGCTCGAGCTCGACGAGGCCGAACGCAAACGCCGCCAACTCGAGATCGAGTTGGCGGCGATGGGGAAGGAGTCTTCCGCGGTCCGCGAGCCGGTCGAGCGAGCGCTCGCCGAAGCACGGGAGCGTGAGTCCGAGTTGGCAGCGCGCTGGTCGCACGAGAAGGAAGCGCTCGACCGCGTCAAGGAGATCACGCAGACGATCGACCAACTGCGCATGGAGGCCGCGCGTGCCGAGCGAGGCGGGGACCTTCAGCGAGTCGCGGAGATCCGTTACGGGGAGCTTCCTTCCCTCGAGCGTGAGCTCGAGGCTAGGGCGGAGCCGGAGGCTCCGCCCATGGTCAAGGAAGAGGTGGACGAGGACGACGTCGCGGAGATAGTCGCTCGCTGGACGGGCATCCCGGTCTCACGCCTGCTCGAAGGCGAGACCGAGAAGCTGATCCACATGGAGGAGCGGCTGCACCAGCGCGTCGTCGGACAGGACGAGGCGGTCGAGGCGGTCGCGAACGCGCTGCGCCGCGCGCGCACCGGCCTGCAGGACCCGGACCGGCCGATCGGCTCGTTCGTCTTCCTCGGCCCGACGGGCGTCGGCAAGACCGAGCTCGCGCGTGCGCTCGCGGAGTTCATGTTCGACGACGACCGCGCGATGGTGCGGCTCGACATGTCGGAGTACCAGGAGCGGCACACGGTCGCGCGCCTCGTCGGCGCACCGCCCGGCTACGTCGGCTACGAGGAAGGCGGCCAGCTGACGGAGGCGGTGCGGCGGCGGCCCTACTCGGTGGTCCTGCTCGACGAGATCGAGAAGGCGAACCCCGAGGTCTTCGACGTACTGCTGCAGATCCTCGACGACGGTCGCCTCACCGACGGCCAGGGTCGCACCGTCGACTTCCGCAACACCGTGATCATCATGACCTCGAACGTGCGCTCGGCCGAGAAGCTGCGCGAGCGGTTCCGCCCGGAGTTTCTCAACCGGATCGACGAGATCGTGGTGTTCAAGCCGCTCACGCGGGACCAGCTCGGCGAGATCGTCGAGCTCCAGCTCGCGCGGTTGCGCGAGCGGCTCGCCGAGCGCGGGCTCTCGCTCGAGCTGGCCGACACCGCGAAAGAGGTCGTCACGGAGGCCGGCTGGGACCCGACGTACGGCGCGCGGCCGCTCAAGCGCGCGATCCAGCGGCTCGTCGAGAACCCGCTCGCGCTGCGCCTGCTCGAGGGCGACTTCGCCGAGGGCGACACGGTGCTAGTGGACGCCGCCGACGGCGAGCTCGTTTTCACGAAGGCGGGCGTCGCCGAGCCCGCCGCGGCCTAGGCTGCTCTCCGCAGGGCCAAGCCCGGCCACCTAGTCACCGGGTAGGCGGCATAGCATGATTCGAGCAGGGTGGAGACGCGCACGCTCGAGATCGTCGGGCGCGACCACGAGCTGGCCGCCATCACGACGTTCCTCGACGCGACCGGACGTCTCCCCGCGGCGCTGCTGATCGAGGGTGACGCCGGGATCGGGAAAACGTCGTTGTGCACCGCGGCCCTGGCGCACGCGCGTGAGCGCGGCTTCGAGCCACTGGTCGCGCGACCCGCTGCCGCGGAAGCGGAGCTCGCGCTCAGCGGGATTGGCGACCTGCTCGAGCACGTGCTCGATCGTGTCCTCGCCGAGCTTCCCGGCCCCCAGGCGCGGGCGCTCAGGATCGCGCTTCTGCTCGACGACGACGGGTCTGCACCCGAAGCGCGCGCGCTGGGTGTCGCGTTCCTCGGCGCGCTACGCGTCCTCGCCGTCGGGAAGCCCGTGTTCGTTCTCGTGGACGATGTGCAGTGGCTCGACTCGTCGTCGGCTGCGGTCCTCCGCTTCGCTGCTCGGCGACTCGTGACGGAGCCGGTCGGGCTGGTGCTCGCCCGGCGAGCGGGCCACACGGACGATGTCGTGCCGGGGCTGGGCGACGTCGAGCGGCTCGTCGTCGGGGGCCTGAGCACGGGCGCGCTGCACCGACTCCTCCGCCAGCGGCTGCAGCTCCTCCTCCCGCGTCCGGCGCTTCTCCGGCTCCATGAGCTCTCGGGGGGCAACCCCTTCTACGCGCTCGAGCTCGGGCGGGCATTCCAGGACGGGACGATTCGGCTGGAGGCCGGCGAGGCGCTCCCGACTCCACTCGATGCCCTCGTGGGCCGGCGCATCGCCGCGCTGCCGGAGCGCTCGCGCGAGGCCCTTGCCGCGGCAGCGGCGCTCTCTCGTCCCACCGTCGCGCTGGTCGGCTCCTTGGAGGCGCTTGCGCCCGCGGTCGAGGCGAAGGTCGTGGTGCTCGAGCGCGACGAGATCCGTTTCACGCACCCTCTGCTCGCCTCCGCGGCGTACTCTGCGCTCGCGCCGGACCGCAAACGGGACCTCCACCGGCGGCTCGCACGCGAGGTCGCAGGTGTCGAGGAGCGCGCTCGGCACCACGCGCTTGCGGCCGAGGGTCCCGACGAGGCGGCGGCTGCGGAACTCGAGCTCGCAGCCGAGAGTGCACGTTCGCGCGGCGCGGTCACGGCCGCGGCCGGGCTCGCAGAGCACTCGCTCGCTCTGACTCCCGCGGCGGAAGACGAAGCACGCGACCGGCGGACACTGCTCGCCGCGCGCTTTCGCTTCGAGTCGGGAGACATGATGGGGCCGCGGAAGCTGCTTGAGAAGCTGGTCGCGGAATCGCCGCGCGGCTCCACCCGGGCGCAGGCCTTGGCCGATCTCGCCCGAGTTCACATGTTCTCCGGGGCTCGTCGGAAAGCGGTGGCGCTGCTCCGCGATGCGCTCGAAGCCGCCGATGAGGCGTGGCTGCGCGCGATCATCGAGGAGCGCCTGACGTCGACCTTGGCGGTCCTTCGCGAGGACCTGCAAGAGACCGTCATCCAGGCCCGTTCGTCTGTCCGTCGCGCCGAGGACTCGGGGGACCCTCGAGTGCTCGCGCGGGCGCTCGCCGCACTCGGGGTTGTCGGCGGCGTCGTCGGAGATTCGGATGCAGAGGCGACTCTCGAGCGTGCGGTACAACTCGAACGCTACGCCGGCTACTTCGCCAGCGTCGAGCGGCCGGCGTTCAACCTCGCCGCCGTGTTGATGTGGAGCGACCAGCTCGACCGTGCGCGGTCCCTGTTCGCCCGGCTTTACGCGGAAACGGCCGACGCGGGAGACGACAGCTCGCTCGCCTGGACCGCCGACAATCTGGCGAACCTCGAGTTCCTCGCCGGCAATTGGGAGACCGCCCTGCGCTGGGCAGAGGAAGGCAACGAGCTTGCGGTGCAGACGGGGCAGCCCGGTCAGCAGGCGTACGCGAAGGCGACGAAGGCGCTTGTCCACGCCCACCGAGGGGACGACGCAGCGGCGCGCGAGACGGCGCGGGAGGCACTTGAGCTGAGCGGCGACGAGGTGGCGATCGGCTGGATGAACGCCCGCTGGGCGCTCGGCGTGCTCGAGCTGTCGCTCGGGCAGCCCGCCGCGGCGCACGAGCAACTCGGTCCTCTCTGCGAGCACGTCGAGAAGGAGGGGATCGGCGAGCCCGGCACGACGCGGTTCGTCTTCGACGACATCGAGGCGCTCATCTCGCTCGGCCGCGTGGACGAGGCAGAGACGCGGCTGGCGTGCATCGAGGCACACGCGCGCCGGCTGGACCGGACGTTCGCACTCGCTGCGTCGGCACGATCTCGCGGGCTGCTGGCAGCGTTCCAGAGGCAGACCGCCGGCGCTCTCGAGGCGTTCGAGCAGGCGCTCTCCGAGCATGCGCGGGGGCGGGCGCCGTTTGACCGTGCGCGCACGCTGCTCGCGTACGGCAGCGCGCTGCGCCGTGCGAGGCGCAGGCGCGAGGCGCGCGAAGCGCTCGAGGACGCGCGGCAGGTATTCGCCGGGCTCGGCGCCGCGGTCTGGGCGGAGCGGGCGCGAGAGGAACTCGGACGAGTGGGCGGCCGCGCGCCGGCGGGCGACGAGCTGACGCCGACGGAGCGGAAGGTCGCGGAGCTTGCCGCGAAGGGGCTCCCGAACCGCGAGATCGCATCGGCGCTGTTCGTCACGCCGAAGACGGTCGAGTTCCACCTTCGCAACGTGTTTCGCAAGCTCGACGTTCGCTCGCGCGGCGAGCTCGCGCGCCGCACGCCCTAGGGATCGCGCAGGCAAATCCTGGGGTTCTGACCGTTTCGGCGCGGCGCGTCGCGGCGCATCGTTCTCCTCGCCACGTCCAACTAAGGAGGTTTTCGATGAACCTGCAGATCGGAGTCCGCTGTCTCGCCTTCGCAGGCGCGGCGATGTGTGCGGCCGCGCTAGCGCCTCTCGCTGCGGGCGACGCTGTCTACCACTCAGAGCACCTGAACCTCGCGCCCGTCGGCGGCGCGCCGCTTCGGTCGGGGTTCGTCCAGAACATCAAGGCCGAAGGGCCAAGGGTCTACGCGCACGAGGTCTTCGTGCTGAACGGCGCTGTCCTGAATGCGACGTACACGGTGACGAGGAACTTCTTCTTCCTGGACCCGAGGTGCGCTGGCGGCTCGGCCTTCCGCAGTCCCGTCGCGACGCTGCAGACGAACGCGGCCGGCAACGGCAGGGAAGACGTCTTCGTCCGTCCTTCGGAGGTCCCGCCTGCCTTCCGAGGAGTACACGGCGTGATCTGGACGGTTACGGACTCCGCCGGAGCGGTCGTTTACCAGACGACCTGCACCGCGGTCACCCTCGACTGAGCGGAAAGGGAGGAACATGCGCAGGAAAGTAATCGGGACGGCCGTTGCGGCGGCGCTTGTGATCGCAGCTGCCGCCTTCGGAGGGCTCGCATTGAATGACAGGTCCTCACCCCGCAAGGTCGAGCTCGGAGAGAACACGACCATCGAAGGGCTGACGTACAGCGTCGTCGCGACGAAGCAGCGTCGGCGGATCGCGATTCCCCGAGGGGGACTCACGTACACGGCCCGCAACGGCGTGTATCTGATCGTCGAGCTCAAACTGGAGAACGCGAGCGGCGGCGCGGCGCGCGCCGTCGGCGAGTATCTCGCGCTCGTCGGGGGAGACGGCAAGCGGTACCTACTCGACGCGGACGGCTCGAACGCGTATCACCTCACGCTCGGTCCGCACCGGCACGACCCGGCCCTGTACGACCCGACGCGGCCCGATCCGATCTACGGCTTCTTCGACGTGCCCGAGGGGACTGCGCGGTCAGCCTCGGTGACGTTCGACGTGCCGCGGAACGCGCTGCAGGGCCCGCTGATCGAGATCCGACCCCCCGATGGCTCGCGGACCGTCTTCGAGCTCGAGGCCTCGTGATGCCGAGTTACATCGTCGAGACGTACGTGCCCAGGGGTAGCGGCGCGGAGGTCACGACCGCTGAGCGTGCCCGCGAGGCGGCCCGAACGCTCGCCGCAGCCGGGCGCCGGATCCAGTTCCTGCGCTCGACGTTCTTGCCGTCCGACGAGCTCTGCTTCCTCGTCTTCGAGGCCGAGTCGCCGGCGGTCGTCAGCGAGGCGACGGCGCGTGCCGCGATCGATTTCGCGCGAATCGTCGAGGCCGTGGAGTGACCTGACAGATCAGGAGAGAGGGGCCGAGCCGAGCTCGGCCCCGCCGCTTTCGCGACGAGCGCCGGCTGCGGCGTGGCCTAGGAGAACTTCGGGCCCCAGGCGAAGCCGGTGCCGGTGCCTCGCCCGCACGCACCGAGGGCGGCCTTGCCGGCGTACGGCGCGGTGACGATGCAGATCCAGCCGGCTGGTCCCGCGAGGGTCTGCCCCGGGCGGCTGACCCGTCGTCCCGACAGGCGCGCGACCCAGGTCCGCGCGAAGGCGCACCTGACGTTCCTGCGCGTGATCACGTACTTGTTGCCGCGCGACGTCCCCCGCCGCCACGAGGCACCCGTCGCGATGCAAGGCGTCGCCACCTCCGACGCGGTCGGGGAGGAGACACCGGGACGGGCCTGGCCTGTTCCGGCGCCGATC
>JBDTVA010000062.1:0-7073 GCA_040007455.1 Actinomycetota bacterium
ACCTCGTCGGCGAGGTGGTGGACGGCGACGTGCGCGAACGGATGATCGATCCGCTCGAGCTCGGCGTCCCCCGCTGCGACCCCGCAGAGCTCGTCGGCGGCGGGCCTGCCGAGAATGCGGCTCGGATCCGCGCGATCTTCGAGGGCGCCGAGAACGCCGGGGCGAAGAGCGCGATCCTCCTGAACGCCGCCGGCGCGATCGCCGCAGGCGGCCACGCGACCGACCTGCGCGAAGGGCTCGGCTATGCGCGCGAGGCGCTCGAGTCCGGCGCCGCCGCTACGCGGCTCGAACAGCTCGTCGGGTTCTCGCGCGAGGTGGTGGCCGCGTGAGGTTCCACGACGCCCTCGCGGCACCCGGGCTCGGAGCGATCGCCGAGATCAAGCGGCGCTCGCCGTCTGCGGGGGAGCTCCGCGGCGATGCCGATCCGGCGCTGCTCGCAGCGCAGTTCACGGACGGCGGAGCATCCGCGCTCTCGGTGCTGGTCGACGCCCGCTTCGGCGGCTCGCTCGAGGACCTCCGCGCCGCACGCGCAGCGACGGGGCTCCCGATCCTCGGCAAGGGCTTCTTCACGGAGGAGCGCGACCTCGCCGAGCTAAAGGTCGCGGGAGCAGACGCCGTGCTGATCCTACTCCGCGACGTCGACGACGCGCGTGCGCGAGCGTTGCTCGCCGAGGCGCGACGGCTCGGGCTGGACGCGCTCGTCGAAGCCCACGACGCGGAGGAGCTCGAGCGCGCGATCGAGCTCGAGGCCGAGATCGTCGGCGTGAACGCGCGCGACCTCGGCAACTTCGCGATCGACCGCAGCGCGCAGCTCGAGCTCGTCGCTCGGGTCCCGCGCGACCGGGTCGTCGTCGCGGAGAGCGGGGTTCACTCACGCGCGCAAGGGGCGGCTGCCGAGCTCGCGGGCGCGAACGCGATCCTCGTCGGTACCGCGCTCATGCGGGCGCCCGACCCCGGCGCGAAGCTCACCGAGCTGATCTCGCGGCCGCTCGTGAAGGTCTGTGGGCTGACCCGTGAAGAGGACGTCGCGGTCGCGGTCGACGCGGGCGCCGACCTCGTCGGCTTCATCCTCGCCCGTGAGACGCCGCGACGCGCGCCGCGCGTGCTCGACGTACCCGACACGGTGTTGTCCGTCGCGGTCTTCGTCGAGGACGTCGACGACACGGCCGCCGACCTCGTCCAGCTGTACGAGCGCGAGGGGGGGCATCGAGCGCGGCAGGCCGCGCTCGATCGCGGCAGCGAGCGCGTGGCATCGGTGGTCGACCTGCCGTGGCTCCGCGAGGATCCGTTCCACTGGGCGAGAGCCGCCTCCACCACTGGTCGCGTGATGCTGGCCGGCGGTCTCTCCACGGAGAACGTGCGCGACGCCATCGTTGCGGTGCGGCCGTGGGCCGTCGACGCGAGCTCCTCGCTCGAGACCGCGCCGGGGATCAAGAACGAGGCGAAGGTGCGGGCGTTTGTCGAGGCGGCTCGATGCTGACCTACGGCGAGTACGGCGGGCGCTACGTCCCCGAGACGCTCATCCCGGCGCTCGACGAGCTCGAAGCGGGCTGGCGCGCCGCGCTCGCAGACGACAGCTTTCACGTGGAGCTGCACCACTTGCTCACGACGTACGCGGGTCGCCCGACTCCGCTGACGCTCGCCGACCGGTTCGCCCCCGGCAAGCGTCTCTACCTCAAGCGCGAGGATCTGCTCCACACCGGCGCGCACAAGCTGAACAACGCGCTCGGCCAGGCGGTGCTCGCGCGACGGCTCGGCAAGCGGCGCATCGTCGCGGAGACCGGGGCCGGCCAGCACGGAGTCGCCACCGCGACTGTTTGCGCCCGCTTCGGCTTCGACTGCGTCGTCTACATGGGCGCCGAGGACATGCGCCGTCAGCGCCCGAACGTCGATCGCATGCACCTGCTCGGCGCGGAAGTGCGCCCGGTCGAGTTCGGGACGAAGACCCTGAAGGAAGCGACGAGCGAGGCGATCCGCGACTGGATCACGAACGTCGAGACGACCCATTACCTGATCGGCTCCTGCGTCGGGCCCCACCCGTACCCGGAGCTGGTCGCGGAGCTGCAGTCGGTGATCGGCCGCGAGGCGCGCGAGCAGGTGCTCGCGGCGGAGGGGCGGCTGCCCGAGGCGGTCGTCGCGTGCGTCGGCGGCGGGTCGAACGCGATCGGGATCTTCTCGGGCTTCATCGACGACGAGGTGCGGCTGATCGGTGTCGAGGCGGCTGGCGCGGCGTCACTCGGCACGGGCCGTCCCGCCGTGCTGCACGGCGCCCGCTCCTCGGTGCTCGCAGACGAGGACGGTCAGGTCCTCGACGCGCATTCGATCTCGGCGGGCCTCGACTATCCAGGTGTGGGGCCGGAGCACGCGCACCTGCGTGACACCGGCCGCGCGGAGTACGTCGGTGCAACCGACGACGAGGCGCTCGCCGCCGCGCACCGACTCGCACGCACCGAGGGCATCCTCCCCGCGCTCGAGCCCGCGCACGCGCTCGCGCGCGCGCGCGAGCTCGACGAGGAGCTCGTCGTCGTGTGCCTCTCCGGCCGCGGCGACAAGGACCTTGCGCAGCTGACGGCGACGTGACCTACGAAGCAGCACGGATCGCCGCGTTCTTCGACGCGTACGGCGAGCAGGAGTGGACGCGGTTCGAGGACGGGAGAACGCCCAGCACGAGCCTCGAGGTGCACCTCGAGTACCTGCGCCGGTTCGTCCGCGCCGGCGACCGCGTGCTCGACATCGGCGCAGGACCGGGTCGCTTCACGCTCGAGCTCGCACGACTTGGAGCCGACGTCGTCGTCGCGGACATCTCCCCGGGCCAGCTGGAGCTCAACCGGCGCCGGCTCGTCGACGCAGGACTCGAAGATCGCATCGTCGAGCGGGTCGTCGCGGACGTCACCGAACTGAGTGGTTTCGACGACGACGCCTTCGACGCCGTCGTTTGCTTCGGCGGTCCCGTCAGCTACGCGCACGAGCGGAGCGAGGACGCGGTGTCGGAGCTCGTCCGGGTCACCCGGCCCGGTGGGCACGTCCTCGTCAGCGTCATGTCGCTCGTCGGCGCGCTCATCGCGTACGTCGGCATGGCTCTCGACCTCGTCCGGCGCGACGGACCAGGCCCGCTCGAGCAGACGTTGCGGGACGGCCTCCTCCCGGAAGGCAACGGCTACGGCCATCTGGCGATGCGGATGTTTCGCTGGAGCGAGCTCGAAGCGCTGCTCTCACGCCACGGCACCGTCGTCGCCGCCACCGCGGCCGGGCTTTTCGCGGCCGAGCCGGCAGAGCCTGAGCTCCGCGATCTCCTCGCCCGCGTGGAGCTCGAGCTCGGGACCGAGCCCGGTGCGATCTCGTGTGGCCAGCACATCCTCGCCGTCTTACGAAAGGCTCCATGAAACGCCTTGCGATCTACCTGATGTGCGGGCGGGAGACGCCGGAGCTCGCCGCCGCGGCGGTCGACGGCGGCGCAGACCTGATCGAGCTCGGGTTTCCGTTCTCCGACCCGCTCGCCGACGGGCCCGTGGTCCGCGCCGCGGCGGAGCGCGCGCTGGCGGAAGGCATGCGCACGCGGGAGTGCCTCGACTGCCTGACGCGCACGCGCGCGCTCGTCGACGTGCCGCTCGTTCCGATGACCTACGCCTCGCTGTTGGAGGCCTACGGCTGGGAGCGCTTCGAGGCCGACGCGCGATCGGCCGGCGCGGACTCGCTGATCGTCGCCGACCTGCCGGCCGACGCGCACGAGGAGCTCCGGCGCGTGCAGCTCGTGGCGCCGACGTCGACGGACGAACGCATCCGCATCGCGGCAGAACGCACGGACGGGTGGCTCTACCTCGTGACGGTGGCCGGCACGACCGGCGCCCGCGACGAGCTCTCACCGGCGCTCGCCGGTCTCGTCGAACGCGTGCGGGCGCTCACCGACGTCCCGCTGCACGCGGGCTTCGGGATCTCGACGCCGGCACAGGCGAGCGCCGCGGCAGCGCTCGCCGACGGCGTCGTCGTCGGCTCGGCAGCACTGCTGGCGGCAGACGGCGGCCCGGAAGCGCTTCGCGGCTACGTCGCGTCGCTGCGATCCGCCCTGGACGCTACGGTCGCCGTCTAACGCTTCTGCTCTTCGACGTCGACGGCACGCTCTTCCTCACACCCGACGGGCTCTATCTCGACGCGCTCGTGGAGAGCGTCCGCGAAGTCTGGGCCCACGAGCTGACCGAGCAGAGCTTCGCGCGTGCCGAGCACCGGCCCGGCGAGACCGCGATGCAGGGCCTGCGGGACCTCCTGCTGGGGGAAGGCCTCGAGCGCGCCGCGATCGATGCCGGACTCGCGCGCTGGTGCAGCGTGTTCTCGGAGCGCTACGTGCCGCTGCTCGAGCGCACGCCGACGCCTCACTGGCGTGCCGCGCCCGGCGCAGCCGAGACGCTCGACGAGTTGGCCCCGACCCACGAGCTCGCCTTGCTGACGGGGAACCCTGAGCCGGTCGCTCGCGCACGGATGAGACGCCTGGCCCTCGATCGCTTCTTCGCGCCTGGCACCGGCGCCTTCGGCTGCGAGTCGGAGGACCGCACCGACCTGGTGGTCCTAGCCCGACGACGCGCCGGCGACCCCCCGCTGTCCGAGATCGTCCTCGTCGGCGACACGCCGAGGGACGTCGAGGGCGCCCACGCGGCGGGGATCCGCGCGATCGCAGTCGCCACGGGCGAATACGGGAAGGCGGAGCTTTCTGCCGCGGACGACGTGCTCGGGGCCCTGTCGGAGCTCCCCACAGCCCTCCGGTAGGCGGCTTCACCCGAATCGGGGAGGCCCGAGGCTCGCCACGTTGATTCCCAGGCGGGCCGTTCGGAACGAGCCTGAGGGGTATGCGGCGGTTCCTTTTGCTCGTAGTCACGATTGCCTCGCTGGCGCTCCCCGCCGGCGCGCTCGCGGGCGGCGGCAACTATGCGTTCGACGGCGGTACCAAGGCACAGCGGGCCCAGGTGCGAGCGGCGCTCGGCGCCAGCACGTTCGACTGGAACGTCGTGCCGACCCTCGTCGAGATCCACATCAAGCGGGACATTCCGACCCAGGCAACGCCCGGCCACATCTGGCTCGACGCGCGACTCGTCAGCTCCGGCCGCTTCGCCTGGGCCGCGATCCAGGACGAGTACGCACACCAGGTGGACTTCTCTCGCTTCGACGCCGCGACGCGCCAGCGCCTCACGGGCGAGCTCGGCGCGCGTGACTGGTGCTACGGCGTGGCCGGCCTCAACCACGCCGAGTACGGCTGCGAGCGCTTCGCCTCGACGCTTGTCTGGGCGTTCTGGCCCTCGAAGGACAACGCCTATCGGCCGACGTCGTCGAGCGACGAGTCGGCTGCGATGCCCGCGCCGCAGTTCCGCACGCTCGTCACGAGCCTGCTCGGGATCGGCAACCCTTTCGCCGTCAGGCGATGAGCGACTGACGGAGAGCCTTCGCCACGGCCTCCGTCCTCGTATCGGCTTCGAGCTTGGCCATCGCCTTCCGCACGTGCGTGCGAACGGTCTCGGGCGAGATGAAGAGCTCCTTCCCGATCTCCTCGTTCGACTTGCCGTCGGCGAGCAGGCGGAGGACGTCGCGCTCGCGCTGCGTGATCTTCGGGAGCCTCATCGCGACCTCCGAGGTCGCGAGTGCCCCGGCGAGCACGGGGTCGACGTACGTCCCGCCTTCCGCAACAGTCTTGATCGCCCGGTGCAGGTCGACGAGAGGCGCCTCCTTGAGGACGAACCCGCGGGCGCCCGCGTCGAGCGCCTCCAGCAGCATCGCCTTGTCCCCGTAGCCGCTGTACAGGAGCACGGCTGTCTCCGGCGTCGAGCGGGAAACCCGGCGCGCCACCTCGACCCCGGACAGCCGGGGCATCTTGATGTCGACGAGCGCCACGTCGGGCTTGCGCTTCTCGATCTTCTCGAGCGCCTCCTCCCCGTCGGACGCCTCGCCGATCACGTCGATGCCGCTCGCGACCAGGATCTCGGTGATCGCCCGCCGCATGGCGGGGTGATCGTCGGCGACGAGGCACTTGACCGGCCGGGTGCTGTCCGCTGACACCAGTCCCATTCTTCCTGCTGTTCGAGACGTTTGGCACCCTAACCTATCCCCCGATCGGGGGAGAGGTGCCGCGCGCATCGGAGGATGGCCCCGTTCCCGAACCGGGACGACACTCAGGGAGTGGCCACAACTACCGCTGTGTTCAGCACGGCCGACGTGCGGATGCAGCGCACCGAGCGCCAGCTGATCGACGCCGCCCTCGCGGTCAACGAGGCGCGGACCCTCGGCGAGTCGCTCGACGCGCTCGCCGCGTCGGCCCAGGCGCTCGTCGCCGCCGACGACGTCTGGATCCTCGTCTGGGACGACGATCTGCGCTGCGCGACGACCGAGACCTCGTCAGCCGCGGTCCCCGCCGCCGGGGACCGCGTCCCCTCCTCCGAGCTCGGCGCCTTGCTCATCGGACGCGGCGACGCGTTCGTGGTCCGCGAAGCTCACGTCGAGGGGCTCTCGGACGAGCTCCGGGACAACGCCTTGACTGGGGGGACGCTCCTCTGCGTCCCTCTGAACCAGGAGGGGTTGCCGACCATCACCTTCAGTGCGGCCTGGAACGAGCCCGTGACCGCCGACGTCACCGAGCTCGCGACCTCGAAGCTGCGCCTGCTCGGCCGCCTCACCAGCGTCGCGTTCCGCACCGAGGCACAACGGGTCCGCGCGCGGGAGGACGCACGGCTTCGCGCCGTGCTCGAGGCGGTGCCGGACGCGCTCATCATGCGGACGGATACCGGGTCGACGGTCAACTCCGCCGCCCGAGCGCTGCTCGGGACCGGCGACGCCGTTGCCTTCCGGGAGCTCGACGGCACCGAGATTCCCCTTGATCAGACCCCGCTGGCGATCGCCAAGCGCACCGGCACGACCCAGAGCTACACGCTCCGCGTCACGCGCTCCGACGGTGTCGAGCGCATCCACGAAGGCCAGATCGCGCCGGTCCTGGACGAGACGGGCTCTGTCTTCGCGACCGTCACGAGCTTCCGCGACGTCACCGAGGCGCACGAGGAGCAGTTCGTCACGCAGCAGTTCCTCGACCGCCTGTTCGA
>JBDTVA010000063.1:0-7011 GCA_040007455.1 Actinomycetota bacterium
TCGAGAACCAGTCGTGGAAGGACTCGGGCGACTCGCAGCGCTTCGCGGACGGCCGCGTCGCGCAGACCCCGATCGCACCGGCCGAGGTGCAGGGATACGTCTACGACGCGAAGCGGCGCATGGCCGAGCTCGCGCGCGAGGTCTGGCGCGACCGAGAGCTCGCCGACCGTCTGAACCGGGAGGCGAAGGAGCTTCGCGAGCGCTTCGACGAGGCGTTCTGGGTCGAAGCGAAGGGCGGGTACTACGCGCTCGCGCTCGATCGCGACAAGCAGCGCGTCGACTCGCGCTGCTCGAACATGGGCCACCTGCTCTGGAGCGGCATCGTTCCCCCTCACCGGGTCGACGCGGTCGTCGACACGCTGATGGGCGACGCCCTCTGGTCGGGCTGGGGCATCCGCACGATGTCCGAGCAGGACGCCGCGTACAACCCGCTCTCGTACCACAACGGAACCGTTTGGCCTCACGACAACTCCCTCGTCGCGTGGGGGCTGGCGCGCTACGGCCGCTGGCCAGAGATGCAGCGCATCGCCCAGCGACTGCTCCAGGCGTCGCGCTACTTCAACTACCAGCTGCCGGAGGTCTTCGCAGGGCTGCGCCGGTCCGAGACGACGTTCCCGATCGCGTACCCGACCGCGGCGCGTCCGCAGGCCTGGGCGGCCGGCACGCCGGTGTTGCTGTTGCAGTTGCTGCTCGGATTACAGCCGGACATCAGGCGACACTCGCTCGAGACGATCGCGCCGCCTGAGCTGCCGACGTGGGTGAAGAGCCTGCGGCTCTCCGGCGTTCGCGCGTTCGATCGGCAGTGGGACGTGCGCCTCGACGACGGGCAGGTACGCGTGGAGGAGGCGTAGTGGAGAAGCTGCGAGTTGCGGTGCTCGCGCCGCCGTGGTTCGCCGTGCCGCCGACCGGCTACGGCGGGATCGAGTGGGTCGTATCGCTGCTCGCAGACGGGCTCGCCGACGCCGGCCACGACGTCACGCTCTTCGCGTCCGGTGACTCGAAGACGCGCGCGAAGCTCCACGCCGTGTTCGAGACCGCACCGAGCGAGCTGATCGGCCGCACGTTCTGGGAGCTGCAGCACGTCATCTCCTGCTACGAGCGCTACGACCAGTTCGATGTGATCAACGACCACTCGGGCCCGCCGTCGGCCGCGATCGGGGGCGCGGTGCCGACTCCGGTCGTGCACACGGTGCACGGGCCGCTCACCGGTGAGCCCGGAGCGCTCTACGAGTCGATCGCGAAGGTCTCGCCGGACGTCGGGCTGATCTCGATCTCGCTCAACCAGCGCAAGCCGAAGCCGAACCTGAACTGGGTCGCGAACTGCCCGAACGCGCTCGACCTCTCCGTCTACCCGTGCAAGCCGCACCGCGGCGAGTACCTCTTCTTCCTCGGGCGCATGAGCCCCGACAAGGGCGCGCACCGAGCGGTTGCGGTCGCGATGGAGACCGGTCTGCCGCTCAAGCTCGCCGGCAAGTGCCGCGAGCCGAAGGAGATCGAGTACTTCACCGAGTTCGTCGAACCGCACCTCGGCCCAGCACACGGGATCGAGTTCCTCGGCGAGGTCAAGCACGGCGAGAAGGTCGAGCTGCTCCAGGACGCGCGGGCGACGCTCTTCCCGATCGAGTGGGAGGAGCCGTTCGGCCTGGTGATGATCGAGTCGATGGCGTGCGGGACGCCGGTGATCGCGACGCGCTACGGCGCGGTGCCCGAGGTGATCGAGCACGGCCGATCGGGGATCATCGTCGACGACTACCGGCTGATGGGGGCTGCGCTCGAGGAAGCCGACAAGCTCGACCCCCTCGTGTGCCGGCGGTACGTCGAGGAGCGTTTCGCTCCCGAGCGGATGGTCGCGGACTACCTGGCCGCGTACCGCACCGCGATCGGGTGATTTGGAGAACGCCTCCTGCCCTGCGGCGCTCGCCGCACGACCGGGAGATCCTCCGCCTCGCCGTCCTCGCGCTCGGGGCGCTCGCCGCGCAACCGACCTTCGTGCTCGTCGACACGGCGATCGTCGGACACCTCGGGACGTCGCAGCTCGCGGCGCTCGGCGCCGCTGGCCTCATGCTCGGCGGCGTCTTCGCGATGTTCAACTTTCTCGCGTACGGCACGACCTCGCAGGTGACGCGCGCGGCCGGCGCGGGGGCGCGAGAGACCGCGGACCGGCTCGGCGCGCAGGCCTTCTGGCTCTCGTTCGGGCTCGGGACGGCGCTCGCAGCCGCGCTCGGCGTCGCCGCGGAGCCGATCGTCGAGCTGATCGGCGTCGACGGCCAGACGGCGGAGTACGCCGTGCAGTACCTGCGGATCGCGGTGTTGGGGCTGCCGTTCTCGTTCCTCCTGCTCGGCGGGCAGGGCTACTTCCGCGGGATCTCCGACCTGCGCACGCCGCTCCGGATCGAGGTCGTCGCGAACGGCGTGAACATCGTCCTCGTGACGCTGTTCGTCTACGGCTTCGGCTGGGGGATCCAGGGCTCGGCCGCGGGCACGGCGATCGCTCAGGCCGGGATGGGCCTCGCGTTCCTCGCCTCGATGCTCCGCGTGACGCACAGGCGGTTCGGCTTCCGCCTCGATCTCCTGCGGCGGCTGCTCGTCGTGGGGCGCCATCTCTTCGTGCGGACGGTCTCGCTCTACGCGTCGTTCCTGGTCGCGGGCGCGGTCGCCGCCCGGTTCGGCGACGCCGCGCTCGGCGCGCACCAGATCGCGATCCAGCTCTGGTTCTTCCTCGCGCTCGTGCTCGACTCCGTCGCGATCGCGGGCCAGGTGATCGTCGGCCGGATGCTCGGCGCGGGCGACGCGGACGGCGCCTTCGCCGCAAGCGCGCGGATGATCGTGATGACGGTCTACCTCGGGCTCGGCTTCGGGGCCCTGATGCTCGCGTTCGAGGACGTCCTGCCGCGGATCTTCACGAGCGACCCCGCAGTGCTCGAGCAAGCGCACGAGCTCTGGCCGATCTTCGCGCTGATGCAGCCGTTGAACGGCGCCGTGTTCGCGCTCGACGGGATCCTCATCGGCGCCGGAGACGCGCGCTACCTGATGTGGTCGATGCTCGCCGCGATGGCCGCGGGGGTCGCGGTCGCACTCGCCGCGCTCCACGAGGACTGGGGCATCGTCGGTGTCTGGTCGGCGCTGCTCGTGCTGATCTGCGTGCGGCTTGTGACGCTCGGCGTCCGCTTCACGCGGAAGCGGTGGCTTGTGACCGGCTGGGCTTGACTTTGTCAACCCACCTCTTCAGCCCGGCGTAGGACTGCCACATCGGCATGGCGCGCTCGACGGCCTGCAGGTCGTCGTCGTCGAGCTCGCCGAGCCCGGCGTGCACTCGCTCGACGAACTCGTCCTGTGTCGCTCCGTCCTCGACGACGTGCTCCCATTCGCCCAGGCGTTCGCGCAGCTCGCTCAGGTGGCGTTCGATGTCGTCGAAGACGCCGAAGTGCACGAGCGCAAGCCGCTTCGGTGCCCGCCGCTCGAGCGCGTCGAGCGTCGCGAACCAAGCGGCGACGTCGACGTCGGGCGGAGGCGTCGGCGGCAGGACGAGCCGGCTCGGCGCGATCCGGACGCCGGCAGCATCGCCTGCGTAGAGCGTGCCGTCTTCGTGCACGAAGCAGACGTGGTGCGAGGCATGGCCGGGCGAGGCGAAGCACTCGAGACCGACGACTTCCTCGCCGACGATGTGGAGGTTCTCCTCGGGGACAGGAGCGAGCTCGCCCCAGAGCTCGTCGAACGCGTCGCCGTACAGCCTGCGCGCGCTTGCCTCGAGCCGCGAGGGATCGACGAGGTGCGGGGCGCCGATCGCCGAGACGTGAACCTGGACGTGGGCGTGCTCGCGGACGATCGTCCCCGCGGCGCCGGCGTGGTCGAGGTGGATGTGCGAGAGGAGCAGGTGCCGCACGTCGGCGAGCCCGACGCCGCGCTCGCGCAGACCGGCCTCGAGCGCGGGGAGCGCCGACGCGGGACCGCAGTCGAACACCGCGGGTCCGTCGCTCGTCTCGACGAGGTACGCGCCGATCACCCGCTCGACGCCCTGGTGGTGGAGGTCGATCGGCGCGACCGGGGCGCTCACGCGCCGGCGGCCGCCGTGGAGCGCACGAGCGCCAGCTCGAGGTCCTCGATCAGGTCCTCGGCCGACTCGATCCCGACGCTCAGCCGGATCAGGTTCCGGGGCGCGGCGAACGGTGCGTCGGCGGTCGAGGCGTGCGTCATCCGGGCGGGGTGTTCGATGAGGCTCTCGACGCCGCCGAGCGACTCGGCGAGCTGGAAGAGCTTCGTCCGTCCGACGATCTCGACGGCCTCCTCCTCGGAGCCCACGAGGATCGAGATCATCCCGCCGAAGTCGCGCATCTGGCGCGCTGCGATCGTGTGGCCGGGGTGCGTGGGCAGTCCGGGGTAGAGCACGCGCTCCACGAGGGGATGGCGATCGAGGTACGCGGCGATCGCGTGCGCGTTCTCGCAGTGCTTCCGCATTCGGACGGCGAGCGTCTTGATCCCGCGCAGCACGAGCCAGCAGTCGAACGGGCCGGGAATCGCGCCGAGCGACTTCTGGAGGAAGAAGAGACGCTCGGCGATCGTCGGGTCGTTCGTTGCGACGAAGCCGCCGATCACATCGGAGTGGCCGCTGAGGTACTTCGTGGTCGAGTGGACGACCGCGTCGGCACCGAGCGACAGCGGCTGCTGCAGGTACGGCGAGGCGAACGTGTTGTCGACGACGAGGATCGCGCCGACCTCGTGCGCTGCCTCCGCGGCCGCCGCGATGTCGACGACGTTCAGCATCGGGTTGGACGGCGTCTCGATCCAAACCATGCGCGTTCGCTCGTCGAGGTGCTCACGGAGGTTGCCGAACTCTTCGGCGGGGACGTAGTCGAAGAGGTACCCCTTTGGCTCGTAGACCTGCGAGGTCATCCTGTAGACGCCGCCGTACACGTCCGCGATCAGCACGGTGCGGTCGCCCGGGTTCAGCAGGTGCATGAGCGTCGTCGTCGCGCCGATGCCGGAGGAGAACGCGACCCCGTGCTCGGCGCCCTCGAGCGAAGCGAGGCACACCTGTAGCGCCGTGCGCGTGGGGTTCGCGACGCGCGAGTAGTCGTAGCCCTTGTGCTCGCCGACCGCCTCCTGGACGTAGGTGGAGGTCTGGTAGATCGGGACGATCACAGCGCCGGTCGCCGGGTCCGGCTCCTGCCCGTCGTGGATCGCGCGGGTCTCGAAGTCCATCAACCCTCGATGCTATCGGCGCCGAGCCAGGCCGCGAGGTCGTCGAGGGCCTCGAGGAGGCGATCGGTGTCCCCCCAAGCGCCGAGCACGCGCAGCGTCTTGGACTTCGCGTCGAAGACCGGCTCCGCCCGGCCGACGAGGCGGTCGCCGACGAGCAGGGGCAGCACGTAGTAGCCGTGCTCGCGCTTCGCTTTCGGCACGTACATCTCGAGGCGGTAGTAGAAGTCCCACAGGGCCTCGGCGCGCGCGCGGTCGTGGATCAGGCGGTCGAAGGGCGAGAGGAGCGTCGCGCGGTCGGGCACCGGGCCGTCGACCGCCTCGGGATGAGCCAGCCACCGGCCCGTGCGCTTGTCGTGGACGACGCCGAGCGCTCGGTGGCGGCGCTCGGCGGTCAGCTTCTCCGCCTGCAACCATGAAAGCGTCTCGCTCTCCGGGTACCACCGCTTCGCGAGGTCCCACACGCGCTGCTTGCCGCGGCGCCCCACGACGGCGACCTCGCCGCGCGAGGCGAGCACCTCGAGCATCAGCCCCATCTTCCGGCTCCCCCACCAATCGTGGCGCTCGAGCGACATGCTCGGGTGCGTGTCGATCTCGCGCGACATGAGCGGTCCGCGTCGCTCGAGCTCGCGCAGCACGTAGCGCCGGAAACTCGCGTTCTCTTTCACGAAGTTGGCGCTCCTCGGCACACGGTAACGCTGGCGCATTCGCGCGCGAAGGACAGGAAGGTCCTCGGCGGGGTAGAGGAACGCACGCCACTCGATCAGCTTCCGTTCCTCCCAGAGCAGACGGTCGAGCTCGGCGCGGTCGTACGCCCGCCCGAGCCGGCTCCAGAGCACGAGGTGCTGCGGCGGCGCGACGGTCGAGATGGGGTCGAGCTGGAGGAAGCCGAGGCGCCGGACGGTCTCGAGCACGCCTGTGGCCGACCCGTCGAGGAGCTGCGCCCGCACCGCGATCCGGCGCGCCTCGTCCCGCGTAACCTCGACCCCCGTGGTCTCGCTCATCGACTTTGTTCTAACGCATCTGCCTGCGCCTTCCGCGCGGGTGCTGGAAGTCGGCTGCGGAAACGGCGAGTTCGCGCTCGCGCTCGACGCGGCCGGCCACGAGGTCACCGCGATCGACCCGGCCGCTCCCGACGGCCCGATCTTCAGGCGGATCAAGCTCGACGAGTTGGAGGACGACGCCCGCTTCGACGCGGTCGTCGCGAGCGGCGTCTTTCACCACATGGGCGAGAACCTCGAGCCGAACCTCGACCGCGTTGCGCGCGCCCTCCAGGGCGGCGGGCCGTTCGTGCTGGACGAATTCGGCCCCGACCGCCTCGACGAGGTCACCGCCGCGTGGTACGAGGGCCAGCGCCTGATCCTCGCGGCCGCGGGCCGCCCGAGCGACCGCCCCAGCGCGGCGCAATGGGTGCAACACCACGTCTCCGTCACGCCGTCGGACGTCCTGCTCGCTGCGGTTCGCAGCCGATTCGACGAGCAGGTCTCGGTGGATGTGCCCTACCTCTGGCGCTACCTGGACGGTGTTGCGAGCGCCGAGCTCGAGGAGTCGCTTGTGTCGATGGGCGCGATCGCGGCGCTGGGCTTCCGCTTCGTCGGAATGCCGCGCGGCAACGTATCGTTTCAAGCCGTATGACCGATCTCGAACGGATCTTCGGACCTGTGGCGGCGAGCACACGCTGCGCTGCGGCGATGCGCGAGACCCTCGAGCTCGTCGTCCAGCTCGCGGTCGAGCTCGCGCGCGAAGGCCGCGAGGGCCGCAAGATCGGAACGCTCTTCGTGATCGGCGACGTCGAGGCGGTGCTCGAGCAGTCGC
>JBDTVA010000064.1:0-7006 GCA_040007455.1 Actinomycetota bacterium
CGCGTCGTCAAGCGCGGCGTGGCGCGCACCTTCCAGAACGTCGCGCTGTGGCCGACGCTCTCCGTCCTCGACAACGTGAAGGTCGGCGCGACGGCGCGCCGGGGGGAGCGCAGTGCCGAAGAGCTGCTCGAGTACGTCGGTCTCTCGGGTCTCGCGTACCGGCCGACGGCGGGGCTGCCCTTCGGCACCTTGAAGCGGGTCGAGCTCGCCCGCGCGCTTGCCTCCGGCCCGCGGCTCCTGTTGCTGGACGAGCCCGCGGGCGGGCTGAACCACGAGGAGGTCACCGACCTCGGGCGGTTCACCCAGCAGATCCGGTCGGACTTCGATCTGACGGTGCTGCTCGTCGAGCACCACATGAACCTCGTGATGGGGATCTCCGACCGCGTCTACGTCCTCAACTTCGGCCGGCTGATCGCGGGCGGAACGCCGCAGGAGGTTCAACGCAACCCGGCCGTGATCGAGGCCTACCTGGGAGACGCCGGTGCCGCTGCTTGAGCTCGAGGACGTCGATGCGCGGTACGGCGCGGTCCAGGCGCTGCACGGGATCAGCCTCGACGTCGACGAGCGCCAGGTCGTGTCGGTGCTCGGCGCGAACGGCGCGGGCAAGACGACGACGCTGCGTGCGATCTCCGGGACCGTGCGTCGCAGCGGCGGGCTTCGGTTCGACGGCAAGGCGCTGCCGCGCTCGCCGGAGGCCGTGGCGCGGCTCGGGATCGCCCACGTGCCGGAGGGCCGCGGGACGTTCGCAGAGCTGAGCGTCGACGAGAACCTCAGGCTCGGCGCATACGTCCGCCGCGATCGAAGCGGGTACGCGAGCGACTACGAAGCGCTGCTGAAGCACTTTCCCTGGCTGGCCGAGCGTCGCGACCAGCAGGCAGGAACGCTGTCGGGCGGCGAGCAGCAGATGCTCGCGCTCGCGCGCGCGTTCATGGCGCGCCCGCGGCTGATCCTCGTCGACGAGCCGTCGCTCGGGCTCGCGCCGCTGATCGTGAAGCAGCTCTTCGACGTGCTGCGTGCGTGGATCGACGAGCACGGGATGTCCGCGCTCGTGGTCGAGCAGAACGCGAACGTTGCGCTCGAACACTCCGAGCGCGGCTACGTGCTCGAGGTCGGCCGCGTCGCGGTCGAGGGAACCGCCGACGAGCTGCGCGGCAACGAATCCGTCCGCAAGAGCTACCTCGGGTACTGATGGCCGACGTCCTCCAACAGGTCGTGTCGGGGATCGCGTCGGGCGGCGTCTACGCGCTGCTCGCGCTCGCCATCGTCCTCATCTACCGCTCGACGGGCGTCGTCAACTTCGCGCAGGGCGAGATGGCGATGTTCTCGACGTTCATCTGCTGGGAGCTGCTCGACCGCGGCCTGCCGTACTGGGTCGCGTTCTTCCTCACGCTCGCGATCTCGTTCGTCGGCGGCGTCCTGATCGAGCGGCTCTTGATCCAGACCGTGTCGCGCTCGCAGGCGATCACCGTCGTGACGGTCACGATCGGGCTCCTGATCCTGTTGAACGGGGCCGCGGCCTGGATCTGGAAGGGTGAGCAGCGGACGCTCGAGAGCCCCTTCCCGAGTGACACCTTCGACGTCGGCGGCGTGGTGATCGCCGCGCAAGACCTCGGGATCATCGCTGTCTCGCTCGCGCTCGTGCTCGTGCTCTGGGCGTTCTTCCAGCGGACGCGCGTCGGCCTCGCGCTCCGCGCCGCGGCGCTCAATCCCGAGTCGAGCCGTCTCCACGGCGTGCGCGTCTCGCGGATGCTCGCGCTCGGCTGGGGTCTCGCCGCGGTGCTCGGGGCTGTCGCCGGGATCCTCGTCGCGCCGACGCAGGGGAGCTTCGACCAGAACCTGATGCTCCCCGTGCTGATCTTCGCGTTCGCCGCTGCGGTGCTCGGCGGGCTCGACAGCCCGCTCGGCGCGGTCGTCGGCGGGGTCGTGCTCGGCGTCGTGCTGAACCTCGTCGGGGCGTACGTCGACTTCTTCGCCGACTTGCGGCTTCCCGCAGCGCTGTTCTTGATTCTCGGGATCCTGCTGCTCCGCCCGAACGGCCTCTTCGGCAGGAGCGTGGTGAAGCGCGTATGACGGCGTTCCGCTACGCGCTCCGCGCCCTCGGCTTCGCGCTCTTCGTCGCGATCGTCGTCTTCCTGCCGTTCCGTCTCTCCGACTTCCGGGCGTCGGAGTTCGCGCTGATCGGGATCTACTTCATCGCGATCCTCGGCCTGAACGTGCTCACCGGCTACACGGGCGTGATCTCGCTCGGCCACGGGGCGTTCATGGCGCTCGGCGCGTACACCACCGCGATCCTGGTCACCGACCACGGGATGCGCGACATCTGGACGATCCCGCTCGCCGGGTTGCTCGCCGCCGCCGCGGGCGCGGCCTTCGGCCTGCCTGCGCTGCGACTCTCGGGCCCGTACCTCGCGCTCGCAACATTCGGCGTCGCCGTGGCGACTCCGATCGTGATCAAGAAATTCGACGGGCTGACCGGCGGGAGCGGCGGGATCAACCTCTTCGAGGCAGATGGGATCACCGGCCTGCCCGAGTTCCTCGTCACGCTCCCCGGCGGCAAGGTGCTCTCGTTCAACGACTGGCTCTACTACCTGACGTGGACGATCGCGCTCGTGCTGTTCGCCGTGGCCTGGGCGATCCACCACAGCCGCTTCGGACGTTCGCTCCGGGCGATCCGCGACAACGAGATCGCGGCCTCGGCCTCGGGCGTCTGGCTCGCGTCGCACAAGACGCTCGCGTTCTCGATCTCGGCGTTCTACGCCGGCGTCGCCGGCTCGCTCCTCGCGATCTCGGCGTTCTCGGTGCAGCCGGGAGCGTTCCCCGTCGAACGCTCGATCGCGCTCCTCGTCGGCCTGGCCGTCGGCGGGCTCGGCTCGCTGGCGCCGCTCGCCGCCGGCGCGGCGTTCCTCGTCTTCCTGCCCCAGTGGGCCCAGGACATCTCAAAAGCTCCGGGCGTGCCGGCCGTGATCTACGGCGCGGTGCTGATCGTCCTGATGATCGTGCTGCCCATGGGCGTGGGCGGTCTCCTGCGCCGGATCACAGGACCCCTAACTTCCCGGCTGTATCCTCGGTCTTAGCTTTCCGATGCGCGTCCTCGGGGTCATCGCACTTGCGCTCGCCGTCTCGACGGGCGCCGCCTCGGCTCGGCCCTCCGCCGACCCGGGCCTCAGCGCGAGCGAGATCGTGATCGGCGGCACCGTCCCGCTCTCCGGGATCGCCGCTTCGTACGCGTCGGTCGGCCGCGGCGCGGAGGCGTACTTCAAGTACGTGAACGCGCGCGGCGGCGTGAACAAGCGCAAGATCACCTACAAGTACGTCGACGACCAGTACAACCCCGCACAGACCGTCCAGGCGGTGCGGCAGCTCGTGCAGCAGGACCGCGTCTTCGCGATCTTCAACTCGCTCGGGACGGAGCACAACCTGTCGGTGCGCTCGTTCCTGAACGCGACGAAGGTGCCGCAGCTCTTCGTCGGATCGGGCGCGACGACGTTCGGCCGCGACTACAAGCGCTACCCGTACACGATCGGCTTCCTGCCGAGCTACATCGGCGAGGGCAAGGTCTACGCGCGGCACATCCTGAAGACGAAGCCGAACGCGAAGATCGCAGTGCTCGTCCAGAACGACGACTACGGCAAGGACCTGCTCGCCGGCTTCAAGGCGGGCCTCGGCGCGAAGCGCAAGAACCTCGTCGCGGAGCAGAGCTATGACGCGCTGTCAACGGACGTCTCGTCGCAGATCGCACGGCTGCGTAGCTCGAAGGCCACGGTGCTGTTGCTGATCACCACCCCGCCGTTCGCGATCCGCGGTCTCGTGGCAGCGAACCGGCTCGGCTGGCGGCCGCAGGTCTACGTCAATCAGGTCGGCAGCGCGACGAACATCATGCGGATCGTCTCGGCGACCGCGAACCCGCGGATCATCGAGGGAGCGATCACGCTGATCTCTATCAAGGACCCGCTGATGCCGCGCTTCAAGAACGACGCGGGCATGAAGCTCTACCGGACGATCATGCGGCAGCAGCTCCCGCGCGGCGACGTGAACGACGGCTTCCACGTGTACTCGATGGCGGTCGCCTACACCTTCGTCGAGGCGCTCAAGAAGGCAGGCAAGAACCCGACGCGCGCCTCGCTCCTGCGGGCGGTCGCGAACCTGAACCTCCGCAACAACCCGTTCCTCCTGCCGGGCGTCGTCGTCAAGACGAGCGCCACGGACCACTTCCCGCTCGACCAGGGCCAGCTCCAGCGGTGGTCGAAGAACCAGTGGAACCCGCTCGGCAAAGTGATCTCGGCGAAGTAACGCCCGTCAGTTCGTCGCCGGCAGGAGCTTCTCGCCCCGCACCCGGAGGACGCGCAGCCCCGTCACGGGCAGGAGCGCGACCACAGCCGTCGTCAACGCGAGCCCGAGCCACTGCGATCCGTCGAGCGTCGCGCCGAACGCGAGGTAGCCGACGAGTGCAGCGGTGACGGGGAATGTGAGCTCCGCGAGCGTTGCGATCACGGCCGGCGTTCGCCGCAGTCCGTAGTAGTAGAGCGAGAGCGCGACGAGGCCGGTGACCACGGCGAGCACCGCGATCCACGCGAAGTCACTCGCCGACGGTGTGAACGGCGCGCCGACCAGGAGCACCGCAAGAGCGCTCGCAGGCAGCCCGAACGCGAAGCGCAGTGCCGTGATGTGCCCGAACCACAGCCGCGTCGCGAGGAGGCGCCCCAGGACGGTGCCCAACGCCCAGAGCACCGCGGCGCCGAGCGCGAGCATCGCCGGGGTCGCGGCGTCGACGTGGATCTCGAACGGGGACGGGAACGCGATCAGCCAGACGCCGGCGAGACCCGCGACGAGAAACCAGGCGAAGCCCCTGCGCGGCCGCTCGCCGAGGATGAACCACGCGCCGACGACCGCGACGAGCGGCTGCACCTTCTGGAGCACGACGGGTGTCACGGGGTCGCCGGCGACGAACGCCTGCGTGAAGAGGATCGTCGCGATCGCCGAGGCTCCCACACCGATCACGACGGCAGCGGCGACGTAGCGGGGGCCGGCGCGGCGGACGGCCACGAGCGCGGCCGGGATCACCGGGAGCGTCAGGAGGACGAGGATCAGGTGCTCGCCGAAGACGATCGTCGCAGCTTGCGTCGACTGCGCGAGCGGCCGCCGCAAGAGGGCGTCGGTTCCCCAGAGCGCCGCCGCGATCGCGATGAAGATCGCGCCCGGGATCGCGACGAACCCTCCTCTCACGGGCGCGAGCGTACAGATGCGGGCGGGGGGAGTCGTTCACCGCGGCTCCCCCCGCCGGCCGGTCGGTCGGCTACTTCGGCGGAATGAGCACGCGGTTGATCACGTGGATGACGCCGTTCGAAGCCGGGACGTCCACGGTGGTCACGCGCGCGTTGTTCATGAAGACGCGGTTGCCGGTGACGCTGATCTTCACGGCGGGACCTGCGAGCGTCTTCGCCGACTTCAGCGTCACGACCGTGGTCGAGGGAACCTTGCCCTTGATCACGTGGTAGAGCAGCACGCGCTTCAGCAGCTTCGGATTCCTCTCCACGGCGCGAAGCGTGGACTTCGGGACCTTCTTGAAGGCGGCGTCCGTCGGAGCGAGGACGGTCAGCTCACCGGTCGCGAGGTCGTCGGCGAGGCCTGCTCTCGTCGCGAGTGCGAGCAGGGTCTTGAACTGGCCCGCCTGCTGCGCGGTCTGGACGATGTTGAGCTCGTTCTCGGTCGTGCGGGCCGGTGACGCGGCCACAGCCGTCGCGGCGACGACGAGTCCGAGGGCGGCGAGTGCGATGAGCTTCCGCATGGTCGTTCCTCCTTGCCGGGTGGTTGTCAGGACCTGGCCGCGCCCAGGGCGGGGCGGTTGCGGGCGATGGCGACGAGACGGGCGGCGCAGTACACGCCCGCGATGCCGACGGCGCCGTAGACGATGCGGCTGAGCGCGCTCGTCTCGCCGAAGTCGTTGCCGGTGATGGCGGCGACGAGGTCGAACTCCGCGAGCGCGACGAGACCCCAGTTCAGGGCGCCGACGATCACGAGCGTTGCAGCGAGCAGATCGGTGGGACGCATGACCTTCCTCCTTTGTTCAGGTTTTGTCGAGGGAACGTACCGGGTCGATCCATGTTTGTCAAGTGTTCGTCTAATGTCTGTACACTGCGGCGGTGCGCGGCTACCTGAGGATCGGCGAGCTCTCCCGGCGGACGGGCGTCTCGGAAACGACGCTTCGCGCCTGGGAGCGGCGCTATGCGCTGCTCCGTCCGGAGCGCTCCGGAGGCGGCTTTCGGCTGTATGCCGACGACGACGTCGCGCGTGTGCGATCGATGCAGGAGCACCTCGAGCGCGGTGTGTCGGCGTCCCAGGCGGCGCGGCTCGCGCTCGACGAGCCGCGAACGAACGGCGTCGCACCCGCGGAAGGGCTCGCGAACGACCTCTCTGCGGCCCTCGAGGCTCTCGACGACGTCGCTGTTCAGGCGGCAGTCGACCGAACACTGGCGACGCTCACCGTCGAGGGCGCGCTGCGTGACGTACTGCTGCCCGTGATGAGCGGCGTCGGGCGAGGGTGGGAGGACGACCAAGCGGCGATCGCGCGTGAGCACTTCGCCACGAACCTCGTTCGAGGCCGCTTGCTCGCGCTCGCGCGAGGCTGGGATCTCGGCGGCGGACCTCGCGCGCTCCTCGCGTGCGCGCCCGAGGAGCAGCACGACCTCGGCCTGATCGCGTTCGGGCTTGCGCTTCGGGCCCGCGGCTGGCGGATCACCTACCTCGGGCCGAGCACACCGGTAACGACCCTGGCGGAGGCAGCACGGCTGACCGAGCCGGCGCTCATCGTGCTGAGCTCGTCGCTCGAGCAGCGGCTCAAAGGCGCCGACGTCGAGCTCCGCGACCTGGCCTCGCGCTTCCGCCTCGCTCTCGGCGGCCCGGGCGCGACCGACGGGCTCGCGTCCCGGGTCGGCGCCGAGCTCCTCGCGCAGGATCCGCTCGACGCGGCTGCGTCGGTCTAGCGCTCGAGCGCGAGCAGGTCGTCGAC
>JBDTVA010000065.1:0-6940 GCA_040007455.1 Actinomycetota bacterium
GCCTCAGCCCCCGTAGATGCCGCGGCCGCTCTCGACGTCGAAGAAGTGCAGGCGCCGTGTATCCACCGCGAGCTCGATCGGCTCACCTTCGCCCGCGCGCGACTCACGATCGATCCGCGCCACGAACACGCCGCCGCGGCGCCGCGCTTGCTCCGCGGTCGCCTCGATCGCGTCCTCGCCGACCGCGGCCGCGACGTCGCTCTGCCGAACCGGCGGGGCGCCGATCGCGAAATGCACGAAGACCTCCGAACCCATGTCCTCGCGGATGTCCACGCTCGCCGCGATCCGGCTGGCGGCATCCGGGGCGAACGCGGCGTCCTCGAGGTCCTCCGGGCGGATCCCGAGGATCACCCGCCGACCTTGGTAGCTCCGGAGGTCCGGCCGCTGCTCGAACGCCAGCGCGTCCAGCGTCAACCGGTGCTCGCCGAACGACGCGACCATGCCTCCGTTCTGCCGTTCGAGCGCCGCCTCGACCAGGTTCATCGACGGGGAGCCGATGAACTCCGCGACGAACAGGTTTGCCGGACGGTCGTAGAGCTGCTGGGGCCCGTCGAACTGCTGGAGGAGTCCGTCGCGGAGCACGACCACGCGGTCTCCGAGCGTCATTGCCTCGACCTGGTCGTGTGTGACGAAGATCGTCGTCACGTTGAGGTCGCGCTGCAGCCGTGCGATCTCCGCGCGCATCTCGACACGCAGCTTGGCGTCGAGGTTCGAGAGCGGCTCGTCCATCAGAAACGCCTGGGGCTCACGCACGATCGCCCGCCCCATCGCGACCCGCTGCCGCTGGCCGCCTGACAGCGTCCGTGGCTTCTTGCCCAGCACCTCCGGCAGCCCGAGCATCTGGGCCGTCCGGCCGACCCGCGTCCGTCGCTGGTCACGGGGGACCTTTCGCAGCTTGAGCCCGAAGGCCATGTTGTCGAACGCGCTCATGTGCGGATAGAGCGCGTAGTTCTGAAAGATCATCGCGATGTCCCGATCCTTGGGCGGCAGGTCGTTGACGACCTCGTCGCCGATCCGGACCGTCCCGTCCGTGATCTCCTCGAGCCCCGCGATCATGCGCAGGGCCGTCGTCTTGCCACAGCCTGAGGGACCCACGAAGACGACGAGCTCACCGTCTTCGATCTTGAGGTCGAGCGACGTCACGGCCTTCGTACCGTCGGGATAGACCTTGGTCAGCTGCTCGAGCGTGATGTCGGCCATGCGCCTCAGGACGAATCTATCGTTCCCGCGACCCGCCCATCAAGGCGTAGGATCCAGCAGCCGTGGCAACGGTCGCAGCGAGGGGTAGGACTCGGCGTCGCCGGCGGAATCTCCTGGAGAGCCGCCGGTTCCTCGCCACCGCGCTCATCGCTCCGGCCGTTCTCTTCATCCTCGTCCTGGTCGGCGGCCCGCTGCTCCTGGCGATGTACCTCAGCCTCACCGACGCCGTCGGGGGCACGCTCGGGGGCGAGTGGGTCGGGTTCGACAACTTCGTGAACGCCTGGCATGACCCGAACTTCCGGCGGGCGCTCCGGAACACGCTCCTCTTCACGATCGTCTCGCAGGCGGTCGTCCTGCTCTGTGCGGGCCTGATCGCCCACGCGCTCATGCGGCCGATCCGGGGCAGGTGGCTCCTCCGCTTCCTGATCATCCTGCCCTGGGCGGCTCCGGTCCCCCTCTCGACGATCGGGTGGCTCTGGATCTACGACTCGCTCTTCAGCGTCGTGAACTGGACCGCGAAGCAGCTGCACCTCGTCGACCAGTTCAACCCGCCGCAGTGGCTCGGCGACCCCACGCTCGCCCTCGGTGCCGTGATCTCGGTCCACGCGTGGCGCATCATCCCGTTCGCGGTCGTGATCTTCCTCGCCGGGCTGGCCTCGATCCCGTCGGAGGTCGAGGACGCGGCGAAGGTGGACGGCGCGGTCGGATTGAAGAAGTTCTGGTACGTGACGCTGCCGCTGCAGCTGCCGATCGCGACCGTCGCCCTGCTCTTCGGGATCGTCTTCACGGCGACCGACATGACGGTCGTGTACATCCTCACGCAGGGCGGCCCGTTCAATTCGACGCAGATGCTCACGTCGTGGGCGTTCTTCACCGGGATTCGCGGCGGGTCGCTCGGCGAGGGGGCGGCGGTATCGCTCTACCTCCTGCCGCTCCTCGTCGTCGTGGCCGTCCTGATGCTGCGGTTCGCGCGAAAGGTCGAGGTCACGTGATCACCTCCCGCGAAAAGCTGACGAGCTACCTGATCCTCGGCCCGTTCGCGCTCGTCCTCGCCTTCCCGTTCTACTGGATGCTGTGGACGAGCTTCAAGACCGAGCTCGACCTCTACGACATCAACAACGTGCCGTTCTTCTTCGGCCACGGGTCGCCGACGACGAAGAACTACTCGTTTCTCTTCCACGAGACGGAGTACCTGACCTGGGTGAAGAACACTGCAATCGTCGGAGTCGCGGTGGTTGCGATCACGCTCGTGCTCGCCGTGCCCGCCGCGTATGCGCTGGCGCGGCTCTCGGGCCGCTGGGGACAGAGCATGGGCGTGGGCATCTTCCTGACCTACCTCGTCCCGCCCACGCTGCTCTTCCTGCCGCTCTCGTACGTGATCAGCCACTTCCCGGTGGGCGGGCACGCGGGTCTCCAGGACTCGCTCTGGTCGCTCGTGCTCGTCTTCCCGAGCTTCACGGTGCCGTTCTCGACCTGGCTGCTGATGGGCTTCTTCAAGTCGATCCCGCGCGAGCTCGAGGAAGCCGCGCGCGTGGACGGTGCCTCGCGCCTGCGAACGCTGTTCCAAATCGTGTTCCCGATCTCGCTGCCCGGGATCCTGACCGTGATCATCTTCTCGTTCTCGCTCGTCGTGAACGACTTCGTCTACGCGCTCGCTTTCATCACCACGAGCGACTCCAAGACGATCTCGACCGGTGTCTTCACCGAGCTGATCCGCGGCGACATCTTCTACTGGCAGGCGCTGATGGCGGCGACGCTGATCCCGAGCATCCCGCTGGCGCTGCTCTACAACATGTTCCTCGACCGCTTCATCGCGGGCTTCACGGGTGGGGCCTTCCGTTGATTTCCGCTCCCGAACACGCGACAATGGTGTCCCTAGGAAAGGAGGGAGACGGTGGCTGACAAGGAGCGAGTCGACGTCAGCAAGCTCGACGAGCTCTCCAGACGCGACCTGATCAAGAGGGCAGGGGCCGGGGTGATCCTCGTGTACGGCGGCCTCGGTGCCCCCGGCGTCGCTTACGGAGCGCCGAAGTACCGGCAGAAAGAGCTGGCGGGAACGCTGCGCATCCTGCAGTGGAGCCACTTCGTGCCGGCGTACGACAAGTGGTTCGACAACGTCTACACCAAGGCGTGGGGTCGAGCCAACGACACCGAGGTGATCGTCGACCACATCAACCAGGCGGACCTGCCGGCGCGCGTCGCGGCAGAGGCTGCCGCCGGCCGCGGGCATGACATGGTCGCGACGCTCGCGCCGCTGCCGCAGTACGAGGACCGCGTGATCAATCACAAGGAGATCGTCCAGGCGGTCACCAGGAAGCGCGGCAAGATGAAGGACGTCGCCTACCGCTCGTGTTACAACCCGAAGACGAAGAAGTACTTCGGGTTTCCGGACAGCTACGCGCCAGACCCTGTGAACTGGCGTCGGGACTACTGGCAGGAGGTCGGCTTCGGCGGCGGGCCGACGTCATGGGACGTCGTCAAGCGCGCGGCTCCGAAGCTGCGTGACATCAACCATCCCGTCGGCATCGGCATGTCGAACGAGATCGACTCGAACATGGCGCTCATGGCGCTGATGATGTGCTTCGGCTCGTTCATCCAGAGCCGGGACCACCGCGTGAAGCTGAACACCAAGAAGACGGTCGAGGTCCTCAAGTTCGCGCGCGACCTGTACCGCGACGGGATGTCGAACGAGATCTTCGCCTGGTCGGCCGCGTCGAACAACCAGGGCTTCCTGGCCGGACGGCTGTCGCTGGCGCTCAACGCGATCTCGATCCCGCGGTCCGCCGAGCTGTCGAACCGCGACCTCGCCGACAAGACGATGATCGCACCGATCCCGAAGGGCCCGAACGGCCGCGTGGGGCTCGAGCACGTCATGCACACGTACATGGTCTGGAACTTCGCCGAGAACAAGCGGATGGCCGTCAAGTTCCTGACGGATCTCGAGGTCAAGTACATCGGGGCCTTCGAGAACTCGAGGTTCTACAACTTCCCCGCGTTCCCGAAGTCCGTCCCGAACATCCCGGTGCGCCTTGCGCGCGACTCGAACACGCCGAAGGGGAAGTACAAGGTCCTCGGGACGATCTCCGACAAGTACACGAAGAACGTCGGCTACCCCGGCTTCACCAACGCGGCGATCGGGGAGCTCTTCGACACATTCCTGATCCCGCAGATGTTCGCCGAGGTGGCGCAGGGCAGGCGCACGCCAGAAGACGCGGCGCGCGATTACCACCGCCGCATCGCGACGATCTTCGCCAAGTGGCGGAAGCGCGGGAAGATCTAACCGTGACCCGGAGGGGAGCCCACGCGGGCTCCCCTCCTTGTAGCCTGCGAACGTGCGCGCGATCGGCATCCACGAATTCGGCGGGCGCGACAAGCTCCAGCCGCTCGAAATCTCCGAGCCGAAGGTGCCGCCCGACTTCGTCAAGATCCGGGTTCGCGCAGCCGGCGTGAACCCGGTCGACTGGAAGCTCCGAGAGGGGCGGCTGGAGCCGCGGTTCCCGGTCATCTTCCCCGTTGTGCCAGGCTGGGACGCTGCGGGCGTCGTCGCGGAGGTCGGCCCTGCGGTCACCGAGTTTGCTCCCGGCGACGAGGTCTACGCGTACTGCCGCAAGCACTTCATCGGCGAAGGCACCTACGCGGAGTACGTCTCGGTGCCTGACGCGTACGTCGCCCGCAAGCCGGAGTCGCTCTCGTTCGAGCAGGCGGCCGCGATCCCGCTCGCGGGCTTGACGGCGTACCAGGCGCTCTTCCTCGCCGCCGGGCTGACCGCCGGCGAGCGCGTCCTCGTGTCCGCGGCCGCGGGCGGCGTCGGCTCGTTCGCCGTCCAGCTCGCGATCGACGCGGGCGCCGAGGTGATCGGGGTCGCGAGCGAGCCGCACCGCGAGCGCGTGCTCGAGCTCGGCGCCTACGAGATGATCGACCGCTCTCGTGACGTCGTCGAGGCCGTGCGCGAGTTCGTTCCCGAGGGCGTCGACGTCGCGTTCGACCTCTACGGCGACGAGCGGCTCGGCGACGCCGTCCGTGACGGCGGCCGGCTCGTCTCGATCGCGGCGCCGCCCTCGTACCGCGAGCGCGGCGTTGTCCCGTCCTACGTGTTCGTCCGACCCGACGGAGAGCAGCTCGAGGAGCTCTCCGCGCTGGCCGACGACGGGCGACTGCTGGTCGATGTCGCCGAGGTATTGCCGCTCGAGGAGGCCGCCCGCGCGCACGAGCTCTCTGAGGCCGGTCACGTGCGCGGCAAGCTCGTGCTGCGGGTCGACTGAACCGGGTGCCTGCGCCCTGGTGGCTCGAGGAGGCACCTCCCGACGAAGCGGCACCGCCGCTGACGGAGGATGACGACGCCGACGTCGCGATCGTCGGCGGAGGCTACTGCGGACTCTGGACCGCGCTCGTCCTGAGAGAGCGCGCGCCGAACCTTCGCGTCGTGCTCGTCGAGGCCGAGCGTTGCGGGCACGGGCCGAGCGGGCGGAACGGCGGCTTCCTCCACGGCTACTGGAGCATGCTCGGTTGGCTGCGCGAGGTGCTCGGCGACGAGCGTGCGCTGCAGCTCGCTCGCGCCGGCGACCGTATCCTCCCCGCGGTCCGCGCGCTCGGCGAAGACGTGTGGCTGCGCGAGGACGGGATGCTCCAGGTCGCGACGACCGAGCGGCAGGAACGCGCGCTTGCGCACGCCGTCGACGTCGCGCGGGAGCTCGGTGTCCAGGAGGAAGCCGTCGCCCTCACGGCGGACGAGGTCGCCGCTCGCTGCGACTCGCCGCGCTTCGGCAACGGCGTTTTCTTCCGCGAATGCGCGACGGTGCAGCCCGCTCGGCTCGCGCGAGCCCTGCGGCGCCAGGTAGTCGCCTCCGGCGTCGAGCTCTACGAGCACTCACCCGCGACGCGCGTGCGGGAGGGCGTCGTCGAGACGGCGAACGGCACGATCCGCGCGAGCGACATCGTGCTCGCGACGAATTCCGCGCTTGCCCGCTGGCGTCCGACCGCGCGTCGTCTGGCGGAGTTCAGCTCGTACGTCGTCCTCACCGAGCCTGTGCCCGCCCTGATCGAGGAGCTCAGCTGGACGGGCGGCGAGGCGATCTCCGACGGTCGCATGTTCCTGCACTACTTCCGCACCACGAACGACGGCCGCGTGCTGATGGGGAGCGCCGGTGGCACACGCCGCCACGCCGAGCGCGGCTTGCGCCTGCTGCTTCCCACGCTCGCGGACGCACGGATCACGCATCACTGGGGCGGCCCGATCGACGTCTCCGCCGACCGGCTGCCGAACGTCGGCTCGCGCGGACGCATCCACTACGCGGCGGGCTTCACCGGCAACGGCGTCGGGCCGACCTGGCTCGCCGCGCAATCGCTCGCGTCGCTCGTGCTCGGAGCCGACGACGAGTGGTCGCGGTTGCCGCTCGTCGGCCGTCGCGCCCGGGCGCTGCCTCCCTTCAAGAATCTCGGCGGACGCCTCGTCAGCTCAGCGATGATCCGGATCGAGGAAGCCGAGGAGGAGGCGCGCCGCCCCTCGCCGCTCGCGCGACTCGGGGCGGCGCTGCCGCGACTCACGGGGTCGCGGCTCGGCCTTCGCTAGGAGGGTTTGGCGGAACAGGCCTCGTCGCCGGGGTGCGATGGGTGGTGCGATGCGGCGGCACAGCGCCTGTTTCGTCAAACCCTCCTGGCTACTTCAGGTCGGCGAGGATCTCCGAGGCGGCGCGCTCGCCGGTCTCCACCGCGCCGTTCAGGTAGCCCTGGAAGTCGACCG
>JBDTVA010000066.1:0-6902 GCA_040007455.1 Actinomycetota bacterium
GAGCTCGAGCAAGAGCGCTTGATCGATCGCCATGCCCTCAGAGTGAGGGGTGCGCCGGACGGATCAGGCCGTTCGCGTGGCGAGATCGTCGACGATGCCCCGCAGGACGCTCGTGTCGGCGTCGAGCTCGGCGAGGTTCGCGAGCGCCCGTTCCGCTGCCTCGTCGGCTCGCCTGCGTGTCTCCTCCTCGCCGTGGACGAGCACATGGCCGTCGCCGTCGAGGAGGTCGTCGACGAGCTGGAAGAGTCCACCGACCTCCTGCGCAAAACGGGTCCAACCTCCTGGCTCGGAGCTACGAATTGCCAGCGCGAGCGCGACGGATGCCTCGAAGAGCCGGCCGGTCTTCAGGCGGTTCAACGCCGCGAGGTCGTCGGCCGAACCCGTCACGTCCAGGTACTGGCCGCCGATCATCCCGAGCGTCGCGGCCGCGAGCTCGCGCGCGACCGCGGGCGTCTCGTACGAGAGCGCCAGGCGGAACGCCTCGACGAGGAGCGCGTCCCCCGCCAGCACCGCGACGGACTCGCCGAACTGCGCCCACGTGCTCGGCCGTCCCCGACGCGTGTCGTCGTCGTCGAGGGCCGGCAGATCGTCGTGGACGAGCGAGAAGGAATGCACGAGCTCGACGGCGCACGCGGCCGGAAGCACCTCCTCGGGCTCCGCGCCGATCGCCTCGCCGACTGCGAGGCAGAGCACGGGCCGGATCCGCTTGCCGCCACCCTCGAGCGCGTACCGGAACGCCTCGTCGAGACCCGCAGGGCCGGCCGGGCTCAGCTCGGCGAGCGCGTCCTCGACGAGCGCGCGAAGCTCGTCAACGCTCCGCATCCGACTCGGCCTCGGCCTCGCGCTTCGCCCGCTGGATCTCCGCCTCGACCTCTTTCGCGATCTCCGAGAGCTCGCCGAGGATCTCGAGCGCGGCCTCCGGCTCTTCGGTCGCCTCCAGCCGCGCGCGGGCGGCCTCGAGGCGGTCGAGCAGGCTCTCCGCGCGCTGCAGGCTCTCTTCGGCGCTCATGACGGCAGCGTAACGACGCTCACGCGGCTCGGTCCCGCTGGATCCGGCCGAGGATGCCGTTGATCAGGCGGCCGGCCTCGTCGCTCGCGTAGCGCTTCGCAAGCCCCACGGCTTCGTCGATCGCGACCGGCTCCGGCACGTCGCCGGACTCGATCTCCTGCACCGCGATCCGCAGAACGTTTCGCTCGACCGCACCGAGCCGATCGGCGGTCCAGCCGTCGGACGCCTCGGTGATCAGCGCGTCCAGCTCCGGGGCCCGAGCCGCGACGGCCTCGGCGAGCGAGCGCGCGTACTCGTCGACCTCGCCCTCGTGGAGCGACGCGAGCGGTTGGCCCGTGACGTCCCACTGGTACAGCAGGAAGAGTGCGGTACGGCGCGCGGCGCGGCGCCCGGCCGGCATCAGCCCTCGAGCTCCTCGACCGACACGTCGACCGCGTCGACGACCAGGCCGCACATCGCCTCGAGCGCCCCGCTGACCCGCTCCTGGACTTCCCGCGCAACGTCCGGCAGCACGAGCCCGAACTCCACGACAAGCTCTAGCTCGACCCGCGCGTGGCCGTTCTCGAGCTCGATCTCGAGCCCGCGGCGAGGACGGCGCACGCGCGCGCCGTCGGCCAGCTCGGCGGCGCGCACCACGATCTGCGTCAGCGCGGCGGGAGTGACCGTGATCGTGCCGCCGGGTCCCGTGACCTCGTGCGCGTTCACTGGACGGCCCTGCTCAGGGCCGGGAGCCGCGCGCCGGCCTCCTCCAGGAACGTCGTCGAGTAGTCGCCCCGCTGGAACTCCTCGCTGCGGAGGATGTCGATCGCGGCCTCGCGCGTCGTCGGCACGCCGCGGACCTCGAGCTCGCCGAGCGCACGGAGTGCGCGCGAGATCGCCGCGGGCCGGTTCGCGTCCCAGACGATCACCTTCGCGATCAGCGAGTCGTAGTACGGCGAGACGACGGTCCCGTCCTCGACGCACGTGTCGACGCGGTCGCACGGGCCGAGCGGCGGGCGGAAGCGCTCGATCGTCCCGGGCGACGGCAGGAAACCGCGCGACGGGTCCTCCGCGTTGATCCGCAGCTCGATCGCGTGTCCGCTCCGCGGCGCGCGCCCCGTCAACACGACCGGCTCGCCCGCAGCGATGCGCAGCTGCTCGCGCACGATGTCGATCCCGGTCACGAGCTCGCTGACGGGATGCTCGACCTGCAGGCGGCAGTTCAGCTCGATGAAATAGAAACTGCGGTCCGGCCCGAGCAGGAACTCGAACGTGCCGGCGTTCAGGTAGCCGATCGCACGGCAGGCGCGCTCGGCGGCGTCCTCCATCGCCTCGCGGGTGTCCGGGTCGAGCGCGGGCGAGGGCGACTCCTCGACGAGCTTCTGGTGGCGCCGCTGGATCGAGCACTCGCGCTCGCCGAGCGTGAGCACGTTGCCGTGGTCGTCGCAGAGCACCTGGACCTCGACGTGACGTGCGGGCTTGACCGCCTTCTCGACGTAGAGGCTGCCGTCGCCGAACGCCGCCTGCGCTTCGCCTGACGCGCTCGCGTACGCATCGTCGAGATCGTCCGGATCGGTCACGAGACGCATCCCCTTCCCACCGCCGCCGGCGCTCGGCTTGAGGAGGATCGGGTAGCCCACCTCGGAGGCCGCGCCGCGCGCCTGGTACAACGTCGCCGCGCCTTCCGTTCCCGGGACGAGGGGGACCCCGGCCTCGCGAAGCGCCGTCTTGGCCAGCGTCTTGTCGCCCATCCGCGCCATCACCTCCGCGTCGGGGCCGACGAAGACGAGGTCGTTCTCCTCGCACGCGGTGACGAACGCCGGGTTCTCCGCGAGGAAGCCCCAGCCCGGGTGCACGGCCTCGCAGCCGGTCGTCTCGGCCGCTGCGATCACGCTGGGGATGCGCAGGTAGCTCTCGCTCGCAGCGGGCGGGCCGATGCAGACCGCACGGTCGGCCATCCGCACGTGCATGGAGTCCTTGTCGACGGTCGAGTAGACCGCGACCGCCTCGACGCCCAGCTCGTGCAGCGCACGGATCACGCGGACCGCGACCTCGCCGCGGTTCGCGACGAGAACCCGGTTAAACAAGGGGGCGCCCGGGGAGCGGCTCGAGCTCGAACAGAAGCTGGCCGAACTCGACGGGCTGGGCGTTCTGGACGTGGATCTTTCGGACGATCCCCTCCGTCTCCGACTTGATCTCGTTCATCAGCTTCATCGCCTCGAGGATGCAGAGCGTCTGGCCCGGCGCGACGGCGTCGCCCTCCTCGACGAACACGGGCGCGCCCGGCTGCGAGGCGCGGTAGAAGGTGCCGACCATCGGCGCCTCGACGCGCACGAAGCCGTTCGCGAGCACCGGCGCGGCCGCGGGCTCCAGCTCCGACTCGCTCCCGACGGCGACCGGAACCGGCGCGAACCCCGGGTCGGGTGTCCGGCGGACCGAGACGCGCATGCCCGACTCCTCGATCGTCACCTCGCCGACGCCGGACTCCTGGACGACGCGGACGATCTCGCGGATCCGCTCGGCGCGGGACCGGTCGATCCCGTGGGCGGCGGCGTCGTCGCCACCGGCGCGCGCGCGGATCCCGTGCAGCAGCGCTTCGGCGTCGTCCCCGAAGAGCCCGACGAGGAGGAGCTCCTCCTCGCTCGAGGCGAGGCCCTGCGTCTGCTCGCGCACGTCCTCGAGCGTGACCGGCTCGTCCGGATGGACGTCGTCTCCGACGACCAGCTCGAGCGCCCGTCGCACACCGGGGTCGACCTCGCCCGGCGGCGTGCCGTACGCGCCCGAGACGAGCTCTCGCAGCTCGTCGACGACCGTGAGGTAGCGCTGCGCCGAGAGCACGTGGATGAGTGCCTGCGAGCCGAGGATCTGCCCGATCGGCGCGGCGAGCGGCGGGGAGCCGACCTCGCCGCGGATCCGCGACAGCTCCTCCAGGACCTCGTCGAGCCGGTCGCCGGCGGCCTGCGCCCGGAGGCTCGCGTCGATCCCTGCGACGAGCCCCGCAGGCAGGCGGTACTCCGCGGCGCGCACGGCGACGCGCGGCGCGAGCGGCGTGACCGGCTCGTCGCCGATGTGCTGGTCGACGATCTCCGACGCCTCCCAGAGCGCGGCGACGTCGACTCCGGTGTCGAGGCCGAGACCCTTGAGCGCCTCAGCGAGCGACTCGCCGGAGACGCGGTGCACGGCCAGGGCGACGGGGTAGATTGCGCACGCCGCAAGGTCGGCTCCGGCGCGCATCGCCTCGAGCGCCGCGGACATCGCGTTGCCGCCGGCTCCCTGGCAGTAGACGCCGACCGGGAGCCCGCTCGCCTCGCCGACGCGCTCGACCAGCTCGGCGGCCTCGTCGGGGCCGAGCGACCCGGTCGGATCGTGGACGACGACCCGCGCGGCGCCGAGCTCCGGCAGCTTCCGCGCCTGCTCGACGAGGGTGTCCACCTCGCCTGCGACGCCAGGGCTGTAGACGAGCCCGGCCTCGAACTCGCGTTCCGCGGCCGCGATCGCCTCGGCCGCCTCGCGGAGGTTGGAGACGTCGTTCAGCGGGTCATGCAGCCGGAAGACGTCGATCCCGTTCTCGGCCGCGGACGCGACGAACCGCCGGGCGAACTCGCCGTCGACGGGTCGGGAGCCGACGAGGAAGCGCCCGCGCAGCGCGAGCCCGAGCGGGGTCTTGACCCGCGCCTGGATCGCCCGGATCCGCTCCCACGGGCTCTCCACGCCGCGCCGGACCGCGCTGTCGAAAACACCGCCGCCGGAGACCTCGAGGTAGGCGAACCCGGCGCGGTCGAGGATCTCGGCGAGCCGGAGCAGCTCGGCCGTCCCCATCCGTCCCGCGAGCGGGTCCTGCCCGAGCAGGCGAATCGTCGTGTCAACGAGCTTCGGCACGCCCGGGACCTTATCGCTGGTCTACGCGCGGCTGATGTAGCGGCGCTCGCGCGGGTCGATCTTGATCTTGTCGCCCGGGTTCACGAAGAGCGGCACCTGGACGATCGCACCGGTTTCCAGGGTGGCCGGCTTCGTCACGTTCGAGACCGTGTCGCCCTTCACGCCGGGCTCGGTGTCGGTGACCGCGAGCTCGACCGACGCGGGCATCTGCAGGCCCGAAGGGCGATCGCCGATCGTCAGCAGCTGCACCGAGCTCGACGGCGCGACGAACTCGAGCGCATCGGCGACCAGCTCGCGCGCGAGCTGGATCTGCTCGTAGTTCTGCTCGTCCATGAAGACGACGTGGTCGCCTGCGTCGTAGAGGTACTGCACGTTCTTCAAGTCGGTGCGCACCCGCGCGAACTTCTCGCCGGCCCTGAACGTCTTGTCGACGACCGAGCCGCTGTCGGTCGACTTGAGCTTCGTGCGCACGAACGCGCCGCCCTTCCCGGGCTTGACGTGCTGGAACTCGATGATGCGCCAGGTGCCGCCCTCGAGCTCGATGTGCATGCCGTTCTTGAACTGGTTGGTGGAGACCATTTCCGCCATCACTAACCGACCGTGACGAGCTCTTTCGGAAAGGACGTGAGCACGACCGGCTCGCCCTCCCGCACGACGACGAGGTCCTCGATCCGGATCCCGCCGACCCCCGGGATGTAGACCCCCGGCTCGACCGTGACGACGTTGTTCGGCTCGAGCGTGTCCTGCGACTCCGGCCTGAGCGTCGGCGCCTCGTGCACCATCAGGCCGACGCCGTGCCCCAGCCCGTGGCCGAAGCGCTCGCCGAGCCCGGCGCCGGCGATCACCTCGCGCGCCGCAGCGTCCGCGTCCTTGCCGCTCACGCCGGACGCAACCGCGTCGAGCCCTTCGAGCTGCGCCTCGAGCACGACGTCGTACGCGCGCGCGAGCTCGTCCGGGAGCAGGCCCGTCGCGAACGTGCGCGTGCAGTCGGAGGCGTAACCGTCGAGCACGGCGCCCGCGTCGACGACGACCGTCTCGCCCTTCTCGACGACACGGTCGCTCGTCCCCGCGTGCGGGGTCGCGCCGTTCGGGCCGGAGGCGACGGTCGTCGGGAACGCCTCGCCGTGGCCTCCGAGCTCGTGCATGAACTGCGCGAAGGTGAACGCGAGGTCCCGCTCGGTCCGCCCGACGAACCGCTCCTCCGCCAGCCGCGCGTACGCCTCGTTCGTGATCTCGGTGGCACGGCGGATGAGCTCCAGCTCGTCCTCCGTCTTGACGGCCCTCAGGCTCTCGATCTGCCCGCCGCCCGGCACCAGGTCGACTCCGGCGTCGCGCAGCACCTCCCAGTTCGCGTACGTGAGGTGGGTCCGCTCGAACACCAGGCGTCCCTCGACGTGTGCCGCAACCCCGCGGACGAGCGCGCGCTCGACCTCCACGAACTCGACGTTGTCGACCGCGCGCCCCGCTTCCGCGTAGCGGAAGTCGGAGAAGAGCAGCGCGCGCTCGTCGTCGACGAGCAGCGCGGCGTTCGAGCTCCGAAAGCCGGTCAGGTAGAAGACGTTCACCGGCATCGTCACGAGGAGCGGCTCCTCGATCAGCCGGCGCAGGCGGTCGATGCGGGTCATGTGGCCTCCTCCATGAGGAACACGAGCGCCTCACGGTACCCGTCGGCGCCCTTCCCCAGGACGCGTTTTGCCGCGAGGTCAGCGACGACCGAGTGACGGCGCCACTCCTCGCGCTCGTCGGGATTCGAGAGGTGCACTTCGACGATCGGAACGGTCAGCAGCTCGAGCGCGTCCCTGATCGCGTAGCTGTAGTGCGACCACGCGCCGGGGTTGACGATCAAGCCGTTCGCCCAGTCGAGTGCATCGTGGCACCAGGCGACGTAGTCGCCCTCGTTGTTCGTCTGACGGCAGCGCGCCGTGCAGCCGAGCTCCTTGGCCCACGCGTAGATCTGCGTCTCGAGGTCGTTCAGGGAGATGCCGCCGTAGATGGCCGGGTCTCGGCGCTCGAGCACGTCGAGGTTCACCCCGTT
>JBDTVA010000067.1:0-6890 GCA_040007455.1 Actinomycetota bacterium
CAGCGCGAACGCCGGGGGGTATCCGGGGCGACCTCACATCCGAATCTTCGCGGCGCGTCAGGCGGTGGCGCGCGCGAAGTACCCCGCGGGCGCATCGCGAAGCCCGAGCATCGCGTCGTCGAGCGCGCGCACCAACCCCGGACGATCGCCGTGCATGAGCGTCTCGACGATCGCGCGGCGGACGGTGTCCGGCCGCGGCTCGTCGAGCCGGTCGCCGAGCAACACCGAGGCCCGCATCGTCGCCGCCCAGACGCCGTCCATCCCGCCGAGCAACGCCGTCAACGCTTCGCGCAGCTGTTCCTCGCGCGACGAGCCCGACTGGAAGAGCGAGAGCTCCCAACGGTCGAGCGCCTCACCGAGCTCGGGGTCCTCGTCGGCAAGCGGTAGCCGCTCGAGCAGCTCGGACGCGAGCCGGCCGCGGAACGGGTCGAGGCGCGTCGCCTCTCCCCCGGGCTGCGCAGCGGCGATCGGGAGCATCGGCTTGATCCCGAACGGCCGCCAGTCGACGCGCTCGAACAAGACGGGGCCGGCGGCGATCGCACCCGAGGTCGCGAGCCGGACCGCCGTGACGGCGTCACCGATCTCGCCTGCCGCATCGGGGACGCTTTCGCCCGCGGCGAGCTCGCGTTGAAGCTCGAGCACGCAGAGGCGGTCGGTGTCGCGGCCGAACTCGGGCGGGAGCAGCGCCTGTGCCTCCGGCCAGTGTTTCGCCAGCTCGCCGGTCGCGGCGTGGCGCACGCACAGGCCTTCCGCCAGCGCGAGCTCCGCACCGAGCGACAACCCGATGACCGGAGCGACTGCGGCGTACACACGGCGGCCGCTGAAGAGCGTCTGCTCGAGCTGCTCGTACGCGCGGTCGAACGCCGAGTCGTCCCAGTCGAAGCCGCCGCACGACTCGGAAACGCGGAGGATCAGTGGCAGCAGCACGCTCTTGAACGGCTCCTCGCCGAAGATCGCGGCGGCGGGCTCTGCGCGCAGGTCCTGGACGGCGAGCTGCGCGTCCTGGCGACTTTCGAGCTTCCGCGCGCGGGCCTCGACGAAGTCGCGCACGAGCGGCCGGTACTCGTAGAGGACGGGGCGCCCGCGCGACGCGTGCTCCTCGAACGCGAACGGGAGGTCGACGTCCTCCGCGGAGAGCACGTGGAACGCCCCGAGGCAGAAGCAGCGGAGCGAGCGGTAGAGATGCGGGGCACGGACGGCGGCCATGGACCCTCCGCCTACGCGCTCGGCACCACGTTTCCTCCCTGGCAGGTCGGACACCAGTAGGTCGTGCGGTTTTCGTCGCCCTGTCCACGCGACGAGATCCGCCCTCCGCAGCGCCGACACACGTGGCTCCGATAGACGTTCCGCCCCGGCCGCCCCGTCTCGACGCCCCTGCGCATCAGTTGCGCCGCCGCTTCGACCGCGCCGCGAAGCTCGTCGTCCGAGAGCTCGCGAAGGCGAGCCCACGGCGACAGCTTCACCTCCCACAGCGCTTCCGCCTTCCACATGTTCCCGATCCCCGCGACCAGCCGCTGATCGAGCAGCGCATCACCGAGCTCGCGCGTCTGGTCGGTCGCGCGCAGGTTGCGGACGATCGCGTCGAACTCCAAGGGGTCGTCGAGCACGTCGGGACCGAGCCGTCGCGCCACGTCGCCCGTGCCGAGCTCGAGCACCGGGCCGTTCCAGAGCACGCCCTCGTGCTTCGCCCCGCGCAGGACGAGCCACGGCCGACCGACGCGCTTCGCGCCGCGCGGCTCGAGCCGCCAACGCCCCGTCATGCGCAGGTGGCTTCGCAGCACGGCGCCGCCCTCGAAGCGCAGCAGCAGGTTCTTGCCGACCGCCTCGACGGACTCCAGCCGCCGACCGTCGAGCCGTTCTGCGATTCGCTTCACGGCCGCGCGAGGGTGCGGGGTCTCGACGTCGACGCGCTGACCGACGAGCGGCTGCAACCGCGCCGCTGCCCGTCGCAGCGAATCCCCTTCGGGCACGGTCTCGAGGGTAGCGCTGGCTGCCGCTACGGCAGCGCCGCGAACGCGCCGGCCTGCGCCATCGCCTGCGACGCGAAGAGCAGGCTGACGAGCGTCATCAGCAGAAAGAGCTTCACCTGCACCGGGTCCATGTGCCCTCCGTCTACGCCTACACCGTCAAAGTCGGCGCTGCGCATGGCCCGACGCATCCCTCGGGCGAGCGATCAGCCGACCGGCAGGATGCAGCCGCCGTGCCGCTCGAGCACACTGGCGCGGAACTGCACGCCGCTGCGGTCGACGCGGTAGCGGTCGCAGAACCCGTCGCCGACTCTGACCGCGCAGACGAAGACGTTCGCAGGCTCCCCTGTGCGAAACCAGACGCGCGCGCGTGCAGTGCACCTCGCCTCATCTGCCTGCGCGATCCGCGCGAGGGCCTGCTCCGCCGCCTCCTGCTCCGGCGCCCCGGCACCGCACCCGGCAAGCACGACGATCGCGGCGAGCCCGGCCGCCGCTTTCACGGTCGCAGGACGGCGCGGCGCGGGCCGGGCAGAAAGCCGGCTTCGAGGAGGAGCGGCATGACCTCGGTGTCGCCGACTGGATCTCCGTCGAAGCGCTCGACGGCGAGGCGCTTGCGGCCCCGGCGTCTCACGTGGTCGACGAGCGCGGCGAGCGCCTCGCGCAACCAGTCGTCCTCGGGTTCGCGGAGCGCGACGAGCGACTTGCCTCCACGCTCGACGTAGAGCGCCGGCTCCCCGCCGAGTAGCACGACATATGCACCGGCCACGCGCGCGGCGCGGCCGCCGGCACGCTTCGGCCATGCGATCGCCGCGCCGTACGGCTGTGCCGGGTCGGCCGCGGCGAGCACGAGCGCCTCGGGCTCGTCGTCGTCGCGGGGTCGCAGCTCGCGGAGGCGCTCCACACCACCGGCGAGCGCGAACTGTGCACCGCCGAGCCCCTCGACGAAGTAGCCGCGACGGCAGACGCCGAGCGTCTCGAGCGCACGAAGCTCGCCGTACACCGCGCCGTAGCCGCCGGGTATCCCTTCGGCGCGCACGCCGTCTCGCGTGACGATCCCCTGCCGCTCGAGGAGCAGCTCCGCGAGCGCCCGTCGGTCGGGCGCTTCCGCGAAGAGGTTGTCAGTGAGCGACCACCGGCCTTGCGTCGCGGTGTTTGTGTTCGCGCGCTGGCGCGAGAAGCGGCGCGCGCGAAGACGCTGCGGACGCGGAGCCTCGTAGCGCTTCCCGGCCCGCAGCGGCGTCCAGGCGTCGTTTCGCACCTCGCCGGCCCAGACGAGATCCCAGAGCGCGGGCAGCACCTCGGCGTGTTCGAGGCCGGTCGCCTCGACGAGGTCGAACCAGAACTTGGCGCCGCCCGCGAGCGCGTCGCGGATCTTCTGCGCGGCCTCGGCGTCGGGTGATGGAGCCGCGGCCGGACGACCGAGCACGCCTGCGTCCTCGCGGAAGAAGAGCGCGACGCGGTCGAGACCGGCGCCAACCCACACGAGCTCGCCCGAAGCGCAGAGCTGGTCGAGCTGGAGGGGCTGGTAGTTCGGCACGCGCCGCGGGAGCACCTCGGACTCCCAGAGCTTCACCGGCAGCGCGAGCCCCTGCAGCGGGACGAGCGCCTCGCGGAGCGTCGCGCGGCGGTCGATCCCGTGCCAACTCGGCAGGAAGCGGCCGAGCGTCGCCTGCTCGGCGGGCTCGACCTCCTTGCGCAGCGCGGCGAGCGACGCGCGGCGCAGGCGGCGCAGCACATCAGGGTCGCACCACTCGCGCTCCGTACCGCCCGGACGCAGCTCGCCGCGGATCAGCTTCTCGTCGCGCTCGAGCTCGCGCAGCTGTTGCTCGACGTCGCGGCCGAAGTGCTCGTTCGCCTGGCCGGTCGTGAACGGCCCCCGTCCCTTCGCGAACCTGAGCACGAGCTGTTGCAGCACTGTCGTCGCGTCCGACTCCGTCAGGAACGCGTCGGGTAGCCCGCCGGGCGGCATCACGCCGAGCCCGTCGCGGTAGCGACCCGCGTCCTCGGCGGCGATCAGGCGCTCGTCGCCGGCGACCCGTGCGCGGAACGCACGCCGCTCGCGGATCAGCGTTTCAGCGAACCCGGCGTCGTACTCCCCCTCGCGCAGGTCACCGCGCCGACGAAGGATGTCGTGCAGCTCGTCGGGGTTGCGCGCATTGCCGCGGAGCTGCGCCTCGACCTCCTCGAGCGCACCGGGGTCGATCAGGTCGCGGAGCTCCTCCTGCCCGAGCAGCTCGCGAAGCAGATCGCGGTCGAGCGACAGCGCCTGCGCACGACGCTCGGCAGGCGGCGTGTCGTCCTCGTACATGTAGGTCGCGATGTAGTCGAAGAGGAGCGACGAGGAGAACGGCGACGCGGACTGCGACTCGACGTCCACGAGGTCGAGCTCGCGCAGCTTGAGGCCGCGCAGGATCCCCCGGAGCGCAGGCAGGTCGAAGACGTCCTGCAGGCACTCGCGGTACGTCTCCAGGATGATCGGGAACGAGCCGTACTTCCGCGCGACCTGCAGCAGCGACTGCGCCTTGAGACGCTGCTGCCAGAGCGGAGTGCGCTGGCCGGGGCGCCGGCGCGGGATCAGCAGCGCGCGCGCGGCGTTCTCGCGGAAGCGCGCGCCGAAGAGCGCCGAGCCGGACAGCTCGCCGACGACGAGCTCCTCGATCTCGTCGGGATCGATCATCAGATCCTCGGTCGACGGCGGCGCGTCGGCGTCGGGGAGGTGCAGAGCGATCCCGTCGTCCGACCAGATCGAGTGCACTTCCATACCGAGCGACTCGCGCAGACGTGCGGCGAGCGCGAGCGCCCACGGTGCGTGCACGCGTCCTCCGAACGGCGTCAGCACGCAGACGCGCCAGTCGCCGATCTCGTCGCGGAAGCGCTCGATCACGACCGTGCGATCGGACGGGACGACGCCCGTCGCGGCTGCCTGCTCGTTCAGGAACGTGAGCAGGTTGCGCGCGGCCTTGTCGTCGAGCGTGTGCTCGTCGCGCAGCTTCGCGAGCGCCTTCTCCTCGGGCAGCGCGACCAGCTCGCGCGAAAACTTGCCGATCGCGGCGCCGAGCTCGTACGGGCGGCCCACGCCCTCGCCTTTCCAGAAGGGCACCGCGCCGGGCACACCGGGTGCAGGCGAGACGAGCACGCGGTCGCGCGTGATCTCCTCGATCCGCCACGTCGAGGCGCCGAGCAGGAACGTCTGACCCGCGCGCGCCTCGTAGACCATCTCTTCGTCGAGCTCGCCGACGCGGCCGCCGCCGTCGGCGAGGAGGACGCCGAACAGACCGCGGTCCGGGATCGTGCCCGCGTTCGTGACGGCGAGCTTGCGCGCACCGGTGCGGCCGCGGATCACGCCTGCGGTGCGATCCCACACGATCCGCGGCCGCAGCTCGGCGAACTCGTCCGAGGGATAGCGGCCGGCGAGCATGTCGAGCACGTTCTCGAGCTGCGCGCGCGAGAGCTCCGCGAACGGGTAGGCGCGGCGCACGAGCCGGTGAAGGTCGTCGACCGCGATCTCCTCGTCGGCGGTGATCGCGACGATCTGCTGCGCGAGAACATCCAAGGGGTTTCGTGGAATGACGGTCTCTTCGATGTCACCGTCCAAAATTCGTCTGGCGACGACGGCGGACTCGAGCAGGTCGGCACGGAACTTCGGGAAGATGCGCCCGCGCGAGACCGCGCCGAGCTCGTGGCCGGCGCGACCGATGCGCTGAAGGCCGCGCGCGACCGACTTCGGCGACTCGACCTGGATCACGAGGTCGACAGCCCCCATGTCGATGCCGAGCTCGAGCGACGAGGTCGCGACGAGACAAGGGATGCGCCCGGCCTTCAGCTCCTCCTCGACGATCAGTCGCTGCTCGCGCGCAAGCGAGCCGTGGTGCGAGCGCGCGATCTCTTCGTGCTCGCCGTCTTCGATGTCGGCGTTCGCGAGCTCGTTCAATCGGAGCGCGACGCGCTCGGCGAGGCGCCGGTTGTTCACGAAGACGATCGTCGAGCGGTGCTCGCGGACGAGCTCCAGGATCTTCGGATAGATCGACGGCCAGATCGACTGCTGCGGCGACTCGCTGCCGGTACCGAGGATGTCCTGCACGTCGGCGCCCTGGCCGGGCTCGCGCATGTCGTCCAGGGGCACGATCACCTGCAGGTCGATGTCCTTGCGCGTGCCCACATCGACGAGCCGGATCGGGCGCGCGCCGGACACGAAGCGGCCGATCTCGTCCATCGGCCGCTGCGTCGCGGAGAGGCCGATGCGCTGGAAGGACGTCTCGTTCAGCACCTCGAGGCGCTCAACGGTCAGCGCCATGTGCGCGCCGCGCTTCGTGCCGGCGACCGCGTGCACCTCGTCGAGGATCAGCGTGTCGACGCCGCGCAGGATCTCGCGCGCCGCCGACGTCAGCATCAGGAAGAGCGACTCCGGCGTCGTGATCAGGATGTCCGGCGGGTCCTTGACCATCGCCAGCCGCTCCTTCTGCGGCGTGTCGCCGGTGCGCACGCCGACGCGAAGCTTCGACTGGAGGCCTGCAAGCGGGCCGCGCAGGTTGCGCTCGATGTCGTAGTTGAGCGCCTTCAGCGGCGAGACGTAGATCAGGCGGAGGCCCTCGCCCGGCGTCGCGTTCAGCCGGTCGATCCCGTAGAGAAATGCGGCGAGCGTCTTGCCCGAGCCGGTCGGCGCCTGGATCAGGACGTGCTCGCCGGAGGCGATCGCCGGCCACCCGATCGCCTGGGCAGGGGTCGGCTCCCGGAACGCGTTCTCGAACCAGGCACGTGTCGTCGGGCTGAACGGCGCGAGCGCGTCCACACGAACAAGTGTACGCCCTCGGTGGAACCGCACGAAGCCGCGTCGTAGAGTCGGCAGATGGCCTACCGAGTCCGCGGCTCGTACTTCGAGTCGTGCAACTGCGAGGCGATCTGCCCGTGCCGGATGGTCGGCGG
>JBDTVA010000068.1:0-6860 GCA_040007455.1 Actinomycetota bacterium
TTCGCTTCGACGAGTTCCTCCAGCGCGGGCACCAGATGGTGTTCGTCTCCGCGACCCCGGGCCCGTTCGAGCTCCGGAACTCGACGCGGATCGCCGAGCAGCTGATCCGCCCGACGGGGATCGTCGACCCCGAGGTGGAGCTCCGCGCGACGAAGAATCAGATCGACGACCTGCTGAACGAGATCCGCCGCCGTGAGCAAGCGGGCGAGCGGGTGCTCGTGACGACGCTGACGAAGAAGATGTCGGAGGACCTGACCGACTACCTGCTCGAGTCAGGCGTGAAGGCGCGCTACCTGCACTCCGAGATCGACACGCTCGAACGGATCGGGATCATCCGCGAGCTGCGGCTCGGCGACTACGACGTCCTCGTCGGGGTCAACCTGCTGCGCGAGGGGCTCGACCTGCCGGAGGTGTCGCTCGTCGCGATCCTCGATGCAGACAAGGAGGGCTTCCTCCGCGGGAAGACCGCGCTGATCCAGACGATCGGCCGCGCGGCCCGCAACGTGAACGGGAAGGTCCTGATGTACGCGGACAAGCTGACGGAGGCGATCAAGGGCGCGCTCGACGAGACCGACCGCCGGCGCGCCGTCCAGCTCGCCTACAACGAAGAGCACGGGATCACGCCAGAGTCGATCGTCAAGGGCGTCTCGGACATCGCCGAGTTCCTCACGCTCGAGTCGCCGACGGTGCCGGGCCGGCGCCGCCGCGGCCAGCAGAAGGTCGAGGGCCTGTCGCCGGACGAGCTCCATCGGCTCGTGATCACGCTCGAAGAGGAGATGTTCGCGGCGGCCGAGGAGCTTCGGTTCGAGTACGCGGCGAAGCTTCGCGACGAGATCAAGTCCCTCCGCCGCGAGCTCGACGCGGCGCGCCAGCCCGTCTAGTTGACCTGGGGCGTCGCGCGCGAGACGATCGCGCCGTGACGCACGTTGTCGTCCTTGGTGGAGGGATCGCAGGGCTCGTGAAGATCGAGTCGGCCCTTCCGGCGACGCGGGAGATCGAGGCCGCCGCCGGGCGGACCGCGGAGCCCGCGCCTGCCTGACCTTCGCTCGACCGGTCCGATCGTGCGTTTCATCCGCTCGTGGTGGGTGCTGCTCGCGCTGCTCGGCTGGCTGAACTGGACGGCATTCCTCTACGCCGGGCTGATGTCGCACAACCGGCGCTGGTTGTGGTGGTCCGGTGTGTACCTCGTCCTCTCCGCGACGTCGCTGGCTCTGATCATCGGGCGAGACCCGACCGGGCCGGCCGACTCGTGGGACGAGCAGCTCGGAGCGTGGCTCGGGCTCTTCAGCTGGGGAGTCTCGTTCGTGCACGCGCTCGCGGTGCGCAAGGAGTTCCTCGAGCGCGTCGAGGTCCTCGACGACCCTGCGCTCGGCGCCGCGGAGGCGAAGCTTCGCCGCCGTGCACTCGCACGCCGGTTGGCGAAGGAGAACCCGGCGCGCGCCCGCGAACTCGGGATCGGGCGCCCCGACGTGGCGGGTGCGTTCCACGGTGGACTGGTCGACATCAACCACGCGCCGGCCGACACGATCGACCGCCTCCCGGGCATGAACAAGCAGCTCGCTCGACGGATCGTTCAGGTACGCGAGGAGATCGACGGCTTCTCGTCGCTCGAGGACGCAGGGCACGTCCTCAACCTGCCCGCGCCGCTCGTCGATCGGATGCGCTCGCGGGTCGTCTGTCTGCCGAGGCGCTAGACGTCAGCAGGACATGCGGCTACGGCAAGGGCGGTTTTGGCAGCACTCCGACGTAGACCCCGAGCCAGTACGCGAGCAGGTAGTCGACGCCGGGATGCACGCGGTTCGGCCTGCTACCGCAGCGCGCGACCTCCGCAGCAGTGGGCGGGATCGTCTGGCAGGTTGCGTCGCTGCCGCGGAACGCCGTGTCGAACGGATCGCGCTGCCACACGAAGTCCTTGTCGCGGCCCGATCGCCCGCGCACAGGGAGCGCGAACACCGAGAGCCGACGCGTCGAGCCGTCGAACGCGACGTATTGCGCGAGCTCCGAGGGCAGCATCCCGGCCTGGACGGTCGGATCGCCCACGGAAGACGCCGGCATGCCGCTGCTCGTCTTCACCGCGTCGTAGCGCCGGATCCAGTCGTACAAGACCGAGCGGATCTCCTTCTCCACGGTCATCGTCGGATCGAGCCACGGCGTCTTCGTCTGCGCAAAGATCGCGCGCTGCGCGGGCGGTTGCGCGAGCACCCGTAGGAGCGCGAAGTATGCGTTGTGGTGGTGGCGCACCGGCCGCCACAGAATCGAGTGCGCGCGCGTGAACCCAGCGCGTCGGACAGGATCGTCCTCGAGCAGCAGCGCCGATGTCAGCGCCGCGTGGCTGAGGTTGAACCCGTAGTACTGGATGACCGGCTCGGTCGCTTTGAACCAGATCGGGATCCATGCGTGCTCGTTGGCCGGCGAGAGCTCCGCATAGCGGTCCACGTAGGGCTGGCCGACGATGGACGCGCCGATGCGCAGGAATGCCATCTGCTTCGAGAAGTCGCCGAGGAACGACTCCTCGATGCGATCCTTGGGCGGCACCCTGATGTTCCAGCCCGTCGACCACAGGTAGTCGAGGGCGTCGCGGATGAGCGTCCTGGTCCTGGACTGCACTCCCGTGTTCGCCACGAGACGGTTCGCGACGGTGAGCCCGTAGAACACGCCCGTGTACTGGTCCTTCGTCACCGGGTGGTCGTCGTCGCAGCCCCATCCGCCCCAGACTGTCCCGACAGGCTCTGCGGCGGCACGTTGCGCCTTCGGCACCAGCGCGAGCCTCGCGTACGTCCTTCCGGCGGCCTTCCACCCGCCTTCCGGACGCTGGTAGTAGCACTTGCGCTGGTTCACCGGCCCTTCGCTGTACTGCGCGACCGGCGGCCCGCGCCGAGTGCGGAAGGGCATCGCGCTCCGCGACAGGAGGCCGCGCTGGTACTTGACCGGCACGCGTGCACCATCGGAGATTGCGACGTCGCCGGCGACCCAGAAGAGCCGCTCGATCCCGGCGAGCGCCTTTTCGATTCGGGGCAGGGCCGCCAGGTCGCCGGACGCATAGCGGAACGACTCGGCGGCGAGGTAGTGCCCGGTCCAGATCGCGGAGTCCTCGGCGCCGGCCCAGGTGTAGTCGTCGCACCGCAGGCGCACGCTCGGGCGGAGCGTCGTGCAGTCGATCGAGAGGATCGCCCCGTACGGCAGGTGGTCGTCGATCCCGGCCTCGAGCGACGCCGCGGTCGTCGCGTAGTCCACGTTCGCCGGCGCCTCGGGCACCCAGCCTTTCGTCTGCCCCTCCCCCCAGGACCTCGGGGTCGGCTGCTTCGTCAGGTGGAGGAGATCGTTCAGCTCCGGGGTCGTCGGCACGTTCGCCTTGAAGGCGAAGAGATCGATGCCAAACGACTCCTTCGCGCTCGGAACGTACGGGATGCTCGTCTTGAGCGTCCCGGTCATGGCGACCGTCATCTTCATCCGGTTCTTGCCGAAGTCGATGATGTCTTCGTCGCCCGTGTTCGCCGACAGGGGCTGAAGCACGATCCTCAACCCGGCCTCGATCCTCGCGTTCGCGAAGCCGAACTCGGCGATCGGCATACTGAACGCGTCCGCGACCATCGTCAGCTTGCCTTGCTCGACCGTCGTCCTGAACGTGACCGGAATCACGGCGGGGAAGAGACCGGATCCGCCGAGCTTCATCGTCGGCGTGATCGTCGCGCTGATGAGCCGCGGTCGGTCCGGCTCGCTGCTGTTCAGGACTGCGCGCGCGGGGATCCGGAAGTCCTGGATCGAGATCGCCATGGGCCACAGGTAGGTCTTCTGCCAGATCTTGGTGCCGGCGACCTTCACCCACGCATACGTCTCGTAGATCGCCTGGTAGCCGAAGCGCCAGCCGCCGGTCCTCGGCGCGTCGAACGCCAGCAAGGTCGGCGACGCGGCCACGATCCCCGGAGGCGAGGTGAGGTCGAAGTTCGCCAAAACGTTACGGGCCTTGACCCCGAACTCCCACTTGGCGGTCACGCCGACGCCCTTGTACGTGATCCCGACGCTGCCCCCCCCACCCGCCAGTTTCTTGCCCTCAAATCCTTCGATCCCGTGCTCCGCGTCGATCTCGAGTTGTTTTCCGAAGGCGGCCCACGGCTGCGCGAGCAGCCGGTTCGTCGCCTCGAGCGGGGTCAGCGCTGCCCGTTCCTGCCGCGCGGGCGCAGGCGCTGCGGCCGCCGCCACGGCGAAGAGGATTGCGAGCGCCGCAACTGTGCTGCGCGTCCGCATGCGCTACCTGGTCGAGCTACCGCGTCGAGAGTCCGCTACTACGCGGATCGAGCCGGTCAGTGCACCAGAGAGACAACGACCGCAGCCCACGAGAGAATGTTCTTCCTCTGCCGACGCATTTGCAAGGGCCGGGAGCTGAGGGGCTTTAGAGCTCCTTTCACAATGACCGTTGTGCCGCCGGGCAGCGCTGGACGGCGCGATGCCGCGTCTTCAGTCGCGCCCGTATCCATCGGATACGAACACTCCCTGCGTCCTTGCCTCGCACCGTCCATCGCCCCCCGGCGACGAAGGATCATCATGAAAGGAGCTCTTAGCGGACGCGTACGGACGCGCTCGTTCGCGAGCCCGCGCGCGCTCGGTACGTACCGGCGGAGCGGGCAGCGAGCGAGTACGTGCCGGCCGCGGTGGTTCGACCGGACGAGACCGTTCGCCAGGAGCGACCGGTTCGCCGCTGGAGCTGCACGGACAGCCCCCCGAGCGGATGCGCGTCGCAGTCGGCGACCCGCCCGGAGACGCGACGGCCTCGCGCGGCCGCGGTCACGCGCGTCACGGCCCGGTTCCCCTCGAGGCGAACGCCGCGGATCGCCTCCATCGCCTTCTGCGTGTTCCAGTCGGTGGGGCGCATGCCGTTGATGCGGTACTCGCCGAAGCCGATGCTGCCTCCGGCCGAGTTGCCCGAAGGGACGAGCAGAGAGACCTTCATGTAGGCGGTGCTGCCCTCGCAGAGCGGGAACCCCAGGGCGGCTTCCATGCGCGCGTCGTCGGCACCGCCGAACGGCGATCGCGTCAACAGCCAGTGGCCGCCGATCGTGCCGACGGCGCGGCCGCCGACGCGGTGCTCGACCGGCTGCTGGCCCTCGGACACGACCGGCCAGTCGTGGGTCAGGTTCGCGATGAGCCCCGCACGCGTGTCACGAACCCCGATCGCCACGCCGACCGACCAGTCGTACTTGCTGTCGGCGCCGAGCGTCGCCAGCCCTGTCGCCTGATACCGGGGGCCCGTCCACTCGCCGCCGTTGGTGTCGTAGCAGCAACCCCGGTTGTATTCCGGAGGCGAGACGACGACGATCGTCAGTGCCGGCGAGAGGTGCTCGTGGTCGTTGCCGCCGGTCGCACGCAAGCGCACCTTGTCTTCGACGCCGGCGAGCGCCAGGCCGGCAGCGGCCAGGGCCGCGCCCAACGCCAGGACGATGGTGACCTTCCGCCGCACTTCGCGTGCAGACTAGACCGGGTGGCCGCGAAACGCAACGTCTGGAACTTGTCGCGCTACCCTGACGATCCGCCGCAAACGTGATCTCCTCGGTGTTCGCCGTTGAAGTTGCGTCGGAGGGCAAGAGTCAACGGACGTGCGAGCGAGCGCATGGGCGACGTCCGAACCCCGGTTAGAGTCGGCCGGTGGACGTCGTCGTCTTCATCCTGCTCGTCGCGCTCAGCGGGTTGATCGTCGGGGGCCTGGCACGGCTGGCCGTCCCGGGGCCGGATCCGATGTCGGTCTGGCGGACGATCGTCCTCGGGATCCTCGGCTCGCTCCTCGGCGGCCTCGTGGCCGGTCTGCTCGGCGTCGGAGGAAGCGGCGGCGTCTTTCTGTTGTCCCTTGTCGGCGCCGTGCTCCTGCTGATCGGCTACCGACGGTTCTTCCAGCGCCGCGGGATCACGGGGCCCGGCGCGCGACGGCGCTAGCGTTTCGCGTCCAAGCGCCCGGGAACTCAAGGTGCATGGAGATCATCTGGTTGATAATCGTTGGGCTAATCGTCGGCGCGCTCGGCCGGTTCGTGAACCCCGGACGCGACTCGATGGGCCTGCTTCTCACGATGGCGATCGGCGTCGCTTCGGTGCTGATCGTCTACAAACTGCTCATCGACGGAGTGATCGGATTCATCATCGCGGTCATCGTCGCTGCAGTTCTGGTGACGATCGTCGGACGCATGTGGGGTGCCCGCGGCACCACCGTCACGGCGCCCTAGGAAACCGGGTCGACTTCGAGGGGCTCACGGCCCCGCGGGAATCGCCGCACCGCCGTGAGCCCCCAGTCGTCCACGCGCCAGATGTACGTGTGGACCGACAGCGAGTCCGCGCCGATCTCGTAGAGGTGGAGGCCGCGCGCCTCGCCACGGCGATGCGGGCGGGGCTGGCCGAGCCCCGGGGCGATCGAGACGACGACCGCGCGCACGTCGCCGTGGGTCACCTCGAACTCGCGCCGCTCGCTCACAGCCGCCTGGTGGATGTGACCCGCGAGGATCAGCTCCGCGCCGGAGTCGACGAGCGTCGCGAGCACGCGGTTTCGATCGGCGACCGGCTTCTTGGTCGACCGCCACGGCGCGCCGAGCAGGTGGTGGTGGAGCGCAACGATCTTGAACGAGCTCTCAGGCGCCGCGGTCAGCGTCTCGCACGCGCGGCGCAGGTGCTCCCGGCGAAGGGCCCCGCTCTGGTGGCGCCACGGGCGAACCGAGTTCAGGCCGAGCACGAAGAGCCCGTCGGAGCTGTACGTCGGCTCGGTCGTCTCCCAGAGCCGCTCGAACTCGCGCCACGGCCCGGTGAAGCGCGCGGGGAAGGTGTACGGGATGTCGTGGTTCCCGGGGATCGCGAGCACCGGCGGGCCGAGCGAGCGCAGGAAG
>JBDTVA010000069.1:0-6806 GCA_040007455.1 Actinomycetota bacterium
CGAGATCGCGCCGTCGGTCTCCGCCGAGCAGACCGTCCTCTCGGTCGCCGCGGCAATCCCCACCGCGCAGATCGAATCGCGGCTCGCCGACGGCGTGCCCGTCGTGCGCGCGATGCCGAACGCACCGTCGACCGTGCATGAGGGGATCGCAGGACTCTGCGCAGGCGCTCATGCAGGAGACGAGCACCTCGATCTCGCCGAGAACGTGCTCTCGAACCTCGGCCGGGTCGTGCGCTTGCCGGAGTCGGCGATGGACGCGGTGACGGCGGTCTCGGGCTCCGGCCCCGCGTACTTCGCGCTTCTCGCCGAGGCGATGATCGAGGCCGGCATCCTGCTCGGCCTGTCGCGCGAGGTGTCGACCCAGTTGGTCGTCCAGACGATGCTCGGCACGGCGAAGCTGCTGCGCGACGAGCAGATGCACCCGGTCGACCTGCGCGAAGCCGTCACGTCACCCGGCGGCACGACGATCCGCGCGATCCGCGTGCTGGAGCAGAAAGGTGTGCGCGCCGCGTTCCTTGACGCGATCCAGGCGGCGATGGAGCGGTCGCAGGAGCTCGCGGCCGGCGAGCAATAGACGTTCGCATCGCAACCGACTTCGAGGCGGCTTCCCGTATGTGCGCCGAGCTGCTCGCCGGTGCGAACGGCCACGTCACGCTCACGGGCGGCACGACACCGGTGCGTGCGTACGAGCTCGCTGCCGAGCTCAGACCCGACTGGAGCTCCGCCGAGGTCTGGTGGGGCGACGACCGGTGCGTTCCACCCGAGCACGAGTGGTCGAACTACGGGCTGGCCAAGCGAACGCTGCTCGACCGCATCGCCGTCCCGCCCGCCGCGGTCCACCGCATTCGAGGCGAGCTCGGTGCGGAGCGCGCAGCCGACGAGTACGACCGCGAGCTCGAAGGCGTCACCCTCGACTTCGTGCTGCTCGGGCTCGGCCCGGACGGTCACGTCGCGTCGCTCTACCCCCACGCGCCGGGGCTCGCAGAGCGTGAACGCCGCGCGATTCCCGCCGAGGCGAAGCTCGAGCCGCTCGTCGACCGCGTCACGATGACGATCCCCGTGCTCGAGTCGGCGCCGCTCGTCCTCTTCTTCGTCGCCGGGGCCGAGCGGGCACACGCGGTGCGACGTGCCTTTGCTGAACCGCCTTCCGAGGCAACGCCGGCGAGCCTCGTTCGATCGAAGAACGGCGAGACGGTCGCGATCCTCGATCCTGCGGCCGCCCAGGAGCTTCGGATCTAGACACCCGTTGCTGATTCCTATATGTACTCCCCATGGCCGACGCCGAACGGGGAGGAGAGCCGCTCGGCATTCTGACGATCGACAAGCCCGAGCAGCTGAAGGCGCTCGGGCATCCGCTCCGTCTCCGTGTGCTCGAGCTGCTCGGTGAGAACGACGCGTTGCTCACGAACCGCGAGCTCGCCCAGCGGCTCGAGGTCGACCCCGGACACCTGCACTTTCACGTGAGAACGTTGCTGAAGGCCGAGCTGATCCAGCGCGTCGAAGGCGGCCACGGCCGCGAGAAGCCCTACAGGGCGGTTGCGAACACGATCCGCGTCGCGCCCGAGCTGCTGACTTCGCCGAGCGCGACGAGCGACGTCCACGCGGCGATCCTCGACGAGGTGAGCGCCGGCTGGGCGAAGTTCGGCCCGCAGGGGAAGTTCCGCAGCGCGCAGGTGACGGTGAGGATCGCACCGGAGCGCGTGCGCGAGATCTGGGAGATCCTCTCCGAGCGGGTCGACCAACTCGAGGATCCCGGGCAGGACCCGATCGTGATCACTCTCGTCTCGCACCCACACACGGCCAGTTGAACGCTGATGGAGTCACTGCGGGAGCGGCCGCGAAGCGGCCGCCATTAGGGTCCAAGCGGTCGCGGATCCGCGATCCGCGACTTGCGCCTCATCCAGCTAATCAGTCGTCGCCGAAGAAGACGAGCACGTAGTAGAGAAGCTGTGAGATCGCGGCGAGCGCGCCCGCGACGTACGTCATCGCGGCGGCGTTCAGCACCTTGTTCACGCCGCCGATCTCCGTGGTGCCGACGAGGCCGAGCGTGCGCAGCTGCCCGGACGCGCGCCGCGAGGCATTGAATTCGACCGGCAGCGTCACGATGTGGAAGAGGACCGCGACCGAATACAGCACGAGCGCGATCGCGACAAGACCCAACACCTGCAAGAACGCGCCCGCGACGAGGAGCCAGATCCACGCGCTCGACGCAAACGCGACCGCCGGATACATCGCGGAGCGAATCGTCAAGGGTACGTAGCCGGACGCGTGCTGGAGCGCGTGGCCCGTCTCGTGCGCGGCGACCGCCGCTGCGGCGACCGTTGCCGGCTCGTAGACCGGCGGCGAGAGGAAGAGCGCCCGCTTGCGCGGGTCGTAGTGGTCCGAGAGCGCGCCGCCGGGCGACTGCTCGACCGGGACGTCCTGTAGCCCGTTGCGGTCGAGGATCTCGCGGGCGACCGCGGCGCCGCTCAGACCGCTCGAGAGCGGGACGTTCGAGAAGCGCGCGAAGGTGCGCTTGAGCCACATCTGCACCAGCAGCCCGATGATGAGAGGCGGGACGAGGAAGAGCAGGTAGAAGCCGAAGCCGCCCATGTGCGCGATCCTAGTGCGGACGCCACTAGGCTTGCGGCGTGTCCGAGACCGAGTTCGAGTTGCAGCGCGCCGGAAACCTTGCGATCGTGACGATCGACAACGGCGAGGACTCGACGAAGCCGTGCACGTTCGGCCGCCACGCGCTCGAGTCGCTCGGCCGGACGCTCGACGACCTCGAGTCGCAGGAGTGGGCCGGCCTCGTGCTGACGGGCAAGCCGCAGGGCTTCGCGGTCGGCGCCGACATCGACCAGTTTCCGAACGTGACACCGGAGCTCGCGCGCGAAGGCTCGCGCGCCGGGCACGAGCTCTTTCTCCGGCTACGGAACCTCCCGTTTCCGACGCTCGCAGCAATCAACGGCGCGGCGCTCGGCGGCGGGCTCGAGATCGCACTGCACTGCGACCACCGCACGATCGCGCGCCCGGTGCGGCACGTCGGCACGCCGGAGGTCTTCCTCGGGCTCTTCCCCGCGTGGGGCGGCACGCAGTTGCTCCCCCGGCTCGTCGGCCCCGAGGCCGCCGTGAAGGTGGTCGTCGCCAACCCGCTGCGCCAGAACCGGATGCTCGACGCGCAGAAGGCGTTCGAGCTCGGCCTGGTCGACGAGGTCCTCGACGAGGTCGAGTTCCTCGAGGAGTCGATCGCTTTCCTACGTGACGCGCCGGCGAAGCGGGCAGACGCCGACCTCTCCGACACGGCCGACGTCGTCCGCCGCGCGCGCGGCGAGCTGCTCGGCCCCGCGCGCGCACCTCGGGTCGCGCTCGACCTGATCGAGGGCGCAGCCGAGTGGTCGCTCGATCAGGGCTACCGCGCCGAGGAGGACGCGATCGCCGAGCTGCTCCCGGCACCGCAGGCGCAGAACTCGATCTACGCCTTCAACCTCGTCGAGCGCCGGCAGAAGCGAGGGGTGGGCGTGCCGGAAGCGCCGCCGCGCATCGTCGAGAAGGTCGGCATCGTCGGCGGCGGCTTGATGGCGCGACAGCTCGCAACACTATTCGTGAAGCGACTCGAGGTTCCCGTCGTCATTCGCGAACTGACTGATGCGCTCGTGGAAGCCGCGGTCGCGGACGTCCATGCGGAGGTCGGCGCAAAGAAGCCGTTCCTCGCGACGCTCGTCACCGGCACCACCGGCTGGGACGGCTTCGAGGACTGCGACCTCGTCCTCGAGGCGGTCGTCGAGCAGCTTCCCGTCAAGCAGGAGGTCTTCGCGACGCTCCGCGAGCTGGCTCCGAACGCGATCCTCGCCTCGAACACGTCGTCCCTGTCACTCGCCGCGATGGGCGCCGACGTCGGACTGCACTTCTTCAACCCGGTCGCCGTGCTGCCGCTCGTCGAGATCGTCAGGCACGACGACTCGTCGGACGAGGCGGTCGCGACGGCGTGGGACGTCTGCAAGAAGTTGCGCAAGCGCGGCGTCGTGACGAAGGACGCGCCCGGCTTCGTCGTCAACCGGGTGCTGACGCGCATGACGAGCGTCCTGATGGACTCGCTCGAGCACGGAAACACGGTCGAGGAAACCGACGAGGCGATCGTCGAGCTCGGGATGCCGATGGCGCCGTCCGTCCTGCTGCAGCTCGTCGGCCCGCGCGTCGCGAACCACGTGCTCGAGACGATGCACGAAGCGGCTCCTGACCGCTTCCCGCTCTCGCCGACGCTCGCGAACTTCGCGGACGGGAAGGACGAGGTCGTCGTCGTGGGGGACCGCCGCCGTTCGAGCGAGGAGATCACCGAGGCCGTGCTCGAGGCGCTCGCCGACGAGATCGGCCGGCTCCTCGACGAAGGCGTGGTCGGCTCGGCGCAGGACGTCGACACGTGCCTGCTGCTCGGCGCCGGCTGGCCGTTCTTCCTCGGCGGGATCACGCCGCACCTGGACCAGACGGGCGTCTCCGAGCGCGTGCTCGGCCGGCGCCTGGCAGACGCAGGCGCGGCCACCCCGGCCTAGCCCTCCGGCGCGTCCACGGGATCGTCTATGCTGTGAACTGCGTCGCCCGAGTCGGGGTCAGAACCGGGCCGCACCTTGTGATGGAAGCTGCAGCGCACTCTGGCGCTGCCACCGTGGCAACGACGACCGATCACCTCATGGATTCGCCGCTGGCGGGCGTGGAGCTCGCCGAAGCAGCGCGCAAGGCCCAAGACTGGGCGGGCGAAGCGTTCCTGCACACCGACGAGGACGCCGAGGAGGTGCTCGCGCCCGGGACCGCCCGGAGGCGGGCGCTCGACGAGGCGCTCAACGAGATCGGCGACGGCCTGAGCACCCCCTCGTACCCGTGGAAGGTCAAGTACGGCCTGATGCTCGGCCTCGAGCGCGTGCTGGTCGAGGCGCGTCCGAAGCTCGCCTCGGGGAAGACGGAGCTCCGCCGGCACCAGATCGACGCGCTCGCGGGGATGCTCACCGAGCTCCTGCACGCGAACCAGCGCGAGCGCGAGACCGAGAACGGCAACGGACACGCAGCGGTCGTCGAGGTCGCGGAGGCGGTCGAGGAGGAACCGGAGGACGAGCTCGGCCTGCTCGACCGCGAGCCCGCCGAGGACACCGACGAGGACGTCTACGCAGGGCCCGATCCTGGCGCGGCGCGCCGCTTCCGCTTCCGTCACCCGACCGCGTCCGGCAAGACGATCGCAGCTGCGGGCTTCGTCGAAGCAGCGCGCACACTCGGCGTGCTGATCCTCACGCACCGTCGCCTGCTCGTGCAGCAGTTCAACCGCGACCTCACCGAGGAGGGCTACGGCGATCGCTTCACCGACGCGATCATGCGCGGCCAGAAGCCGCCGCGCGACAACCCGATCACGATCCAGACATACGCGTGGTTCGCGCGACACCACGACGAGATCTCGCGCGACGCATACCACCTCGTGATCGCCGACGAAGCGCACACGGCGCTCGGCGAGAAGACGTCGCAGGCGATCCGCTCGTACCACGAGCCGCTCTACATCGGCATGACCGCGACCGAGCAGCTGATCGCGAAGCAAGTCTCCGACGTCTTCCCGGCGTCCGTCGACGACCTGCCGCTCGCCGAGGCCGCACGGCGCGGCTTGATCGCCCCGCTCCGCAGCCTGCGCGTCCCGCCCGTGGCGGCGATCAACAACGTGCCGATCATCGGCGGCGACTTCGACCAGGAAGAGCTGGCGAAAGCGCTCGACCACCAGGCGTTGAACCTCGCCGCGGCGTCGCTCTACCGCGAGCGTTTCGAGAACACGCCTGGGATCGTCTACGCCGCGGGGGTCGACCACGCGTACAACCTCGCGCAGGAGTTCCGCGCGGTCGGGATCAAGGCGGAGGCCGTCTCGGGACGGACGCCGCCCGTCAAGCTCGCAGAGACGCTCGGCGCGTACGAGCGCGGCGAGATCAACGTGCTGATCAACGCCATGCTCCTCGCCGAAGGCTGGAACTCTCCGCGCGCGACCGTCTGCATGCACCTCGCGCCGACAGCGTCGCGCCGCGTCTACCAGCAGCGCATCGGCCGAATCATGCGGATGCACCCGCGCAAGGAAGCCGGGATCGTCGTCGACTTCGTGCCCAAGGCGGCGACGCACAACGAGCGTGTCGTCTCGCTGCACTCCCTCCTGGATGCGGACTTCTACCGCGAGGGCGCACGCGTCACGCCGGCGCCGCGGCGTCGGATCCAGCGGCGCGCGAAGCGGAAGCTGACCCCGGCGTCGTGGCTCGTTCCGGTCACGCCCGACGTGCGGCGCAGGCTGAACGTGATCCAGCGCGAGTGGCAGCGGGTCGACCCGAAGTACCTGGACGACGACGAGCAGCGCTTCTGGGCCTCGATCGCGGGCAGGCAGATTCGCTTCGAGGAGCGCACGAACTTCGTCGAGAAGCTGACAGCCGGACGTGCGACGAAGGGTGCGCTCGAGCAGTTCCTCGCAACGTGCGCCGCCGAGAACCCCAACCGGCGCCTGCGCATGATGGCGCTCGCCGACCGCGTCTCGATGCCGGTCGAGCGCGCAGACTTCGACGACCTCGTCACGCTCGTCAGCTCGGCTCCGACCTGGGAGAAGGACCGCCTGAGCGGGATCCGCACGCTGCTTCGTGCGATCGGCGAGGGCAAGGCCGACGCGCCGGAGCAGATCCTCTCGCGCTGGACGTGGAAGCTCGCACGCGCTGCTCGAAAAGTCTTGGACCGCAAGGCGAGCCAGGAGTACCCCGAGGCAAAGCGGCTGCTCGGCGCGCTCGCGAACTCGCGCGGGCACCGCCACGAGGAGAACGCCGCGA
>JBDTVA010000070.1:0-6785 GCA_040007455.1 Actinomycetota bacterium
GGCCGGCCGGCCCGCTCTTCGACGCCACGCTGGCCGCGGCGATCGGCGCTGGGCTCTACGGCGCGCTCGCCGGCGACCTCGACCTGACGCCGTCGCTCGGCGCGACCGGCTGGCTGATCGTGCTCGCGCTCAGCTCGCAGGTCTTCGGCTGGCTGCTGATCTCGATCTCGCTCCCGCGCTTGCCTGCAGCCCTCACCTCGGTGATGCTGACCTTCCAGCCGCTGTGCGCGGTCGTGTTCGCGGCGATCCTGCTCGACGAGGAGCCCTCGCGCCTGCAGCTCGCGGGTGCGGCGTGCATCCTCGCCGGCCTCGTGATCGCCTCGGTGTTTCCGCGCCCGGCGGACGCACCCGCACCTGTCGGCTGAAGTACGAGTCGGCGTCGAGCCCGCGACCGCTCGACTCGGTACGCTCATGTTGCGTGCTACCGGCCGACGGCACCCGGGCGCTTGACGAGCAGCCAGGTTCGCGTTCTGGCCCAAGGACCAAGGTCCTGTACGTCTCCGGCTGGTTCAGGAGCGGTAGCACCGTCCTCGGGCAGACACTCGGCTCGATCGACGGATTCTTCTTCGGCGGCGAGCTGCGGTACGCCTGGAGAGACACGGCGCGTAACGAGCTCTGCGCCTGCGGCGCTCCATATTCGGACTGCGCGACGTGGCAGCCGATCATGGAGCGGTTACGCGAACGCGGGCTGATCGACCGCCAGGCCGTGGCCTCCCTGGACGAGAGACTCTTGAGTACGCGTCACCTGCGGAGCCTCATCGCGGCCCGAGGAGCGCGAGGACGCCACGCGGCGGCATTCGAGGCGTATCGCCGCTCACTGGACGAGCTGTACTCCGCCGTCGCCGACAGGACATCCGCCAGAGTGATCGTCGACACGTCGAAAGCGCCTACATACGCTCTCGCACTCCAAACCATCCCGAGCCTCGACGTCTACGTCGTTCACCTCGTCCGCGACCCACGTGCCACGACGTTCTCCCGCCTGCGCGACTCGACGGGAGTCGACCTCGGGATCGCCGGTAGCGCCGTACTGTGGTCAGCCTGGAACGGTCTCGCCAGCCGGCACAAGCGGAAGGGTCGGTACCTGCTCGTTCGCTATGAGGACTTTGCCCGTCGCCCTATCGACATCGTGCGTAGGACCTTGGATCTTCTCGACGAACCGGCGGACGCGCTTCCCTTCGTCGATGAGGAGACCGTGAGGCTCGGCACCGGCCACTCGATTGCCGGTAACCGTGTGCGATCTCGCAGTGGCGACGTGAGAATCTCCCCGGACGAGAAGTGGCGCTCGGAGCTCGGCTTGGGAGCACGGCTCGTCGTCGGGACGCTCACGTGGCCGCTTCGATACCGCTATGGGTACGTGAAGTCGTGACGCCGACCTTCTCGGTTGTCGTCGCGACCCGTGACCGCCCTCGGGATCTCGAGCGTTGCCTGGCCGCACTCCGGACGCAACAGGGGCCTGTGCTCGAGCTGATCGTCGTCGACGACGGTTCGACGGACGGCGACGCGGTCCGCCGCGAGGCGGAGCGTGCAGGGGCGATGCTCGTTGTCCAGCCGCCCCTCGGCGTCGCTGCCGCGCGTAATTCCGGCGCCGGCCGAGCGAGCACACCGTATGTCGCGTTCGTCGACGACGACTCAGAGCCGATGCCGAACTGGGCGGCGCTCCTCATGGATCGGCTCGCTGCGGGCGCGGTCGCGGTGGCCGGGCCGGTCGTCGCGAACGGCGCCGGAGGGCAGCTCGGTCTCGCATCCCAGCTGGCGGCGAACTGCCTCATCGACCGCGATGCCCATACGGCCAGCCGAACTGTCTACGGCCCTGGAGCAAACCTTGCCTGCCGGATGGACGTCCTTCGCTCGATTCCGTTCGACGAGTCCTATTCCGGCATCGGCGCCGAGGACCGTGACTGGTGCGCTCGGCTCGCCAAACATGGGGTCGCGCTCACCTTCGAGCCGGCCGCCAAGGTCTGGCACAACCAGAAGCTCACGCTGGCCGAGTTCTGCCGCCGGCAGTACCGCTATGGCAGGGGTGCGCAGGTGTACCGCGCACGCCACGAACAGAGTCGCCTCGAGACGCCTGGCTTCTACGCGAAGGTCATCGCGGATGGTTTTCGGGTAGGCCCCGTCGTCGGTCTGTTGGTCTGCGTCGCGCAGGTCGCAACTGCGGCGGGCTATCTCCGTGAGCTGCTTGCCGGTCGAAGTCGGCGAACGAGCGGCGCTAGTCGCCGAACGGAGTCTCAAGCGAAAAATCGCGCGGCTTCGTGAGCGAGAACTCGAGCGACGTTTCTCCCGCGACGCGCGCACGCAGGTTTCCGGAACCGGATCGGGCTACGCGCGCCGTGAAGATTCCGTAGCGGTTCGCCATCAAAGAGGCTCGGCGCGACCACAGGCCGTGCCTGCGCTGTTCGACGACGACCGTACCGGCGGCTCCGAGCGGCGTCCGTCCCCAGACGAAGACGCGTCCGCGTGAGGGGAAGGCGACGAACGGAAACCGGAACGCCCTCAGCGCGAGCTTCGGTTGCGTCGGCGAGCGAAAGAGTCCGGACTGGTAACGACTGACGTTGGGCGGATCATCGGTCAGCTTGAACCAGGTCACGAGCGAAACCCCGGACTGCCACATGCGATACATGCCCTCTGCGACCCAGCGTGCGTGGAGCTTGGCGGGGACACCGCTGGCATCGGGCGGGTTCGAGTCCCAGCTGAACTCGGTCACCCAGAAGCGGAGGCGCCCCTGAGCAACGATGTGACCTGCGCGGCTCGCCGCGTCGAGCAGACGGCGCATCTCCGCCAGGTCGCCGATCGAGGCGTCGTCAGGATTCCGCGCCTGCTGCGTCGGTCCACCCGCGGTGTACGGGTGATGGGACCAGACGTCGAATCGAACCTGGGTGCTGCAGGACGGTCGCGGAATCGTTCGCCCCGCCATGCATAAGAGCTCACGCATGAAGCGGAGCGGCGAAACGCCGGTGAACGACACACGTGGCGAGAGGGGGTGCCCGTACGGCGCGAGGCCGCCGGCGACGACCACGTTGTCGGAATGGACCGAGTGAACGGAATCGGCGAACGCGTTCACCATCGCGCGATAGATCTCCGGCGAAACCGAGTCTGTGCCGTTGAACTGTGGGTTCAGGAAGACGCTGAGGTTGGGCTCATTCCAGGCCTGCCAGATCCTGACCCGCGGGAGTCCGGCGAAGGATCCGCCGTAGCGAGTCGCTGCGGCCCTCGCGAAGGCCGCCAGCTCTGCCGGGTCCGGACGGCCCCCAGAGCGCTCGGCCCAAGCCGGCGCGAGCTGGATCCCGACGATTGGTCGCAGCCCTCCCGACACGGCGGACCTGACCTCGCGGTCGAACTCGTCCCAGCGATACGCGGGGTCCGACGGGTTGGCGGCGTCGAAGCCCGCCGGCTTCGTCAGCGCCCGGGGCGCCACGGTGGCCCAATAGAGAATCAGGCGGACGGTGCGTGCGCCGGCGCTGTGGATCCGCGCAGTCTTGGCGGCGGTCTCGCCGGAGCTGAGCGACTCGGTGTCCACGATCGCCGTCTCCAGCGGCCCGGCGAGAAGTGCCGAGGCACTGGGTCGCGGGCTCGCGGAACCTGCCGCGATCAGGCAGAGGGCGGGGAACACGACGGCGACGGCGAGCCGACTCATTTCGGCCAGTGTACGGCCCACGGCGGCTGCTCCACCCGTACACTCGGGCGCGTGAGCGCGAGGGGCGGGCTGGACGTCGTCATCGTCTCTTATCGCTGCCGGGCGCTTCTCCGGGACTGTCTGGTCTCGCTACGCGACTTCCCGCCACAACGACCGATCAACATCCACGTCGTGGACAATGCGTCCGCAGACGGAACGGTGAAGATGGTCCGAGACGAGTTCCCCGAAGTGCGCCTCCACGCCTCCGGCACGAATCTCGGATTCTCGGCTGCGAACAACCTCGCGATCAGAGAAGGATCGCATCAGTACGTCCTCGCTCTGAACCCCGATACGCGGGTGACGCAAGGAGCGTTCGACTCGCTGCTCGAACTGATGGACGAGCACCCCGAGATCGGGATCTGCGGCTGCAAGTTGGTGCGAGAAGACGGGAGCCTCGACCACGCCGCGAAGCGCTCCTTCCCCACGCCGCTCAGCGCACTCGGCCACTTCACCGGTACCGCCCGGCGTTCGGGAAGATTGGCCGGCTATCTTGCGCCCGAGGTCGAGCGCGGTCAGGTCGACGCGGTGAACGGAGCATTCATGCTCATGCGGCGCCGGGCGCTTCAGGAAGTCGGCTTCTTCGACGAGGGGTACTGGATGTACATGGAGGACCTCGACCTCTGCTACCGGTTCGCCCGCGCGGGGTGGGTGACCTGGTACGAGCCTTCAGTGGCAGTTGTGCACGCGAAGTGGGGCTCGAGCGGCAAGCACCGTCGCCCGCACCTCAATTTCGCGTTTCACTACGGCATGTACCGCTTCTACCGCACGCATTACGCACCGGGCCGCCGTTGGACGACGAATGTGCTCGTCTACTTCGGCATCTGCGTCAAGTTCGCGGGCTCGGTCGTCGCGTCTGGACTACGCCGCCGCCTTCTTGCGGCGCGGAATCTCTCACCCAGGACGTGACGTAGCGGAAGCGGCGATACGACACGTGGAGGCGGAAGGGGTTCGGGCCAGGCGGCGCACCCGGCCCGAAAACCGCGAACGCGAGCAGTGACCCCGACACCCGTCCGGTCGATCACAAGCTGTCCCGCCGCAAGCACGAGCTCGCCGAGCAGCGCGCGCGTGATCAGCCTCGGGCGACGATGGATGCCGTACTTGGCGATGGTGTACCCGCGGCCCCAACCCATGAGCGCGGCCTTTTGCGGTGAGCCTGAACCCAGCGTTCCGGAATGCTCGTGGACGCCGAACGCGTCGGGTGCGAGGCGGCACCGACCGCCGAGCGCTTGGAGCCGTGCGACGAGGTCCACGTCCTCGAGATACGCGAAGAAGTGTTCGTCGAACCGGCCGGCTTCATCGAATGCGCGGCGGTCGAGCGCGGCGGCTCCTCCAGTCGGCCCCAGCGGATCGGGGGCGGTGCGGGCCGCCTCGAGCGTGCGCCCGTGCAGGTAGTCGAGCGCGAGGAGCGTCTCGTCGAAGACGACGCCGGCGCTGTCGATTCGCGTCGGGTCGACACCGTTGAGAAGCACGCCTGCAGCCATGACGACTCCGTTCCCCGGGTTCAGTCGCGCACACAGTTCCTGCACGAATCGGTGGTCGCAGACGACGTCGTCGTTGACCAGAACCACCGTGCTCGCCGTGCACGCCGCGACGGCCAGATTGATTGCGCGACCGAATCCGGCATTCGCCGCGAGAGCGATGACTTGCACCTCCGGATACCGAGCAAGCACTGCCGCCGTTGCTTGCGTCGAGCCGTTGTCGACGACGTAGACGTCGTGCTCGACCGTCTGCGCGCGAAGGGAGTCAAGGAGCGCCGGCAGTCGTGCGGCGCCGTCGTGCGTCGGCACGATCACCGCAGGCCGATCGCTCATCGCGGCATCGTACTCCAGACGGTCCTCCGAGCTTGCAGCGAGACTGTGCGCCCATGGGGAGCATGAGGAGTCGCCTAGGGGCCGTCGCCCGGACTCGCCGAGCCGAAGCGCTCGCATTCGCGCGGCCCCGGCTGTTCGTCGCTGCTCTTCTCCTGATCGGGGCGGCTGCGGCGGTCTGGCCGGCCGCGACGCTCGCCGCCGCGCTGCTCGTGCTCGTCACCGTCCTCGCGTTCCGCGAGCCTGCGTACGGTTTCGTTCTCGTGCTCGTCCTCTTCGGGTTCGAAGGGACGCTCAAGGAAGCATTCGCCGCGCAGGACTCGTTCGTCCTCAGCGCGACAGCTGCCGGGGCGCTCGTGCTCGACGTCGCGCTTCTGATCGCCGTGGTCGGGCTCGTCGTCAAGGATCGCGGACGCTCTTTCGTCGCACTCTGGCGGAACGCCGGCCGCGCCGGGCGCGCCGGAATCGCTCTCCTCGTCGCGTGGCTTGCGATCTCGGTTCCGCAGACGCTGCAGGGCGGCGATCTCGCGCAGGGCGTCGTCGGATTCCGACTGACACAGGCGTACATCGCAGCTGCGTTCGCCGGCGCGATGCTGTTTGCGCCGTTGAGCCGCGACGCGCGGAGCAGGCTGACGACCATGCTCCTCGTCGGCGTCGGCATCGTCGCTGCGTATGCGGCGCTCCGTACGCTCGTCGGGCCGAGCGACTTCGAGCGCGACTTCGCTCTCAGCCGGCCCGGCGTGACGGTCTACGGCGACGTCTTCCGCGCCGTCGGCTCCTTCTCAGGCGCCGTGGGTCTCGCCAGCTACCTGGTTCCGACCGCCGTCTTCGCCGCGACCCTCGGCGTCTTCTCCCGACGGCTCAGGCTTCTCGCCGGTCTCGTCGCTGTGTGTGCCCTGGTCGGCATCGTCGGAACGTACGCCCGGGTGGGGCTCGTCGCTCTCGCCGTCGGCGTCGTGTTCGGCGCGGCGCTCGGCCTCGGAGCGCGCAGGCCGAGCAGGCGCCAGACGCTCGTCGTCGGAGGTTCCGTTGCAGCGGTGCTCGTCCTGCTGGCCGCGGCCACGTACGGGGCCAGCCGCGTCTCCCCTGTCGTCGAGACGCGGGCGAACGCGTTCGTCGACCCTCTCCACGACGAGTCGCTGCGGATACGCGTCAATACCTGGGAGGAATCGCTTCGCGCCGTCGGCGAGCGTCCGCTCGGCTCGGGCCTCGGCTCCGTCGGGCGTGCGAGCGACCTCGGCGGCGAGCCCGCCGTCACCACCGACAACAGCTTTCTGAAGGTCCTTCGGGAGCAGGGCGTCTTC
>JBDTVA010000071.1:0-6767 GCA_040007455.1 Actinomycetota bacterium
CGCCGACGACGCCGGAACCCACGATGCGCAATGTCACGCGCGGCTTCGCGGCGAGCACGGTTGGGGCCGAGACGAGCTCGCCGGCCGTTGCGGAGTAGACCGCGGGTCCCTCGATTCTGGTGCGGAACCCGAACGCTCCGTCCGCGCCGGTGGTTGCGATTCCGATCGCCAGCCCGTCCCGGAACACCGTGACGGGTGCCTCTGCGAGCGCCGGGACGACGTGTCCGCGCAGCACGATCGTGTCGCCGTACGTTCCGGACGACGGGGCAGCGAGCTCGAGCGAGAAGGCGGACGCCTGCGCGGCAGGTGCAAGTGCCAAGGCGATGACGCAGACGGCCACGCGGCGCACAAGCGTGACAATAACCTCAGTTTGCCGTAGAAGACAACGCCGCGGCAGTCACTGCGACCGCGTTGAACGTTGCGTGGAGCGCGTACCCGGGGAGCACGCTGCCGGTCAGCTCGCGCATCACCGCGAGCCCGAGGCCGAGCAGGAAGATGAGTGCGAAGCCCTCGACCAGGCCGTGGACGGCCGCGAACGCCGCGGCCGAACCCACGATCGCGACCGCACGCCCGAACGGGCGGAGAAGACTGAAGCCGAGACCGCGGAAGAGCAGCTCCTCGACGAGCGGACCCACGAGCACGACGAGCACGACGTTGGCCGCGAACACCGCCTGGTCGGGGGGAGGCCATTCGTCGGGCACCAGTCCTTGCTCGCTCGACGGGTTCAGGCCGAGCGCGCTCAGCGCACCGCCCACGATCACGACGAGCAGGAACGTCCCGATCGCGACGAGCACGGCGCGACCGACGCGGTGGGGTGTTCGCAGCGCGAGGAGCTCCCTCGCACCGAACGCGAGCCCGAGCGCGAGAGCCCCGAGCAGGAGCCACTGCGTGAGGCTCGACGCCGCGAAGCTCGAGCTGTACAGGGGATCGTCGATCGGGTCGGAGTCGGCGACGTAGCGTCCATAGACCTGGGCGAAGGTCAGCAGCGCGACGAGTGCGAGCCAGATCGAGAGCCTCGTCGGGTGGACCTCGCGCACCGCCGAGTCTCGTTGACGAGCGGCCACCTTCCGCTCGATCATACGGGGGTGGCGTCGAGACACTTCACCCGGGAGGAGGCGAACGCGCTGCTCCCGCAGGTGCGACCGCTGACCGAGCGGCTCGTCGAGCATCGGGCGTCGCTCGCGGCGGCGCAGCTCGAGCGGAAGCAGCTCGCCCTGCAGATCGCGGGGAACGGCGGTGGGGCCGACCTGACCGGCGCGGCCGCCCTGGACGAGCAGATCGCCCGCGAGCACGCCGGCGTCGCCCGCTGCGTGAACGCGATCCACGAGCTTGGTGGGGTCGTGAAGGATGCGGACACCGGTCTCGTGGACTTCCCCACGCAGGTCGCGGGTGCCGAGGCCTTTCTCTGCTGGCGCCTCGGCGAGGACGAGATCGCCTACTGGCATGGCATCGACGATGGCTTTTCCGGCAGGAAGCCGCTCGACCCCTAGGGAATAGACGCGGATGGACTGGGACCGCATCGCGATCGCCGGGGCCGTCGTCCTCGTCGCGGCGGTGGCCGCGCGGCTCGTCGACCGCCGGATGGCGCGGCGCACGCTCGACCCTGTTGTGGCGACCCGCTATCGAGTCCTGCGGCGAACCGTCACGACCGTGATCGTCTCGGTCGGGATCCTCTCGGCGCTGCTGACGGTTCCGGCCGTGCGCGCGGTCGCCGGCGGGGTGCTCGCCTCGACGGCGATCCTCGGGATCGTCCTCGGGCTCGCGGCCCAGAAGACACTCTCGAACTTCGTCGCCGGCATCCTGATCGCGGTCGCCCAGCCGTTTCGGCTGGGAGACCTGATCACCGTGGACAACCAGAGCGGTCGCGTCGAGGAGATCGGCCTCACCTACACCTTCATCCGCCTGACCGACGGGGCACGGCTCGTGGTCCCGAACGACACGCTGGCCTCGGATACCATCCGCAACTCGACTATTCGGAGCGTGAACACGGTGGCAGAGATCAAGGTCCAGGTGCCGCTCGCGCAGGACGTCGCCGCCGCCGTGGACGCGCTTCGCGAGGAAATCGCCGAGTACGACGGGGCGCGGGTCGTCCTCAGCGGGCTGGAAGGAAACGCGACGCTCACCGTCCGCGTCCCGTCGCCGCGCGGCAACGCCGAGGAGCTCGAGCACGAGCTCAGGCTCCGCGCGCACAAGCGGTTGCGTGAGGAGGGCGTGCTCGGGTGAGCCCGCGTCTGCCGCTTCCCGATCTGCCCGAGTTCGGCCGCCGCCGACGGAACAGACGTCGTGCAACGCGTCGCCACAAGCAGAAGCTTGTGCTGATCGTGGTCGGCCTGGTCGCGCTCGTCGTCGTCGTGCTCCCAGCAGGCGGCGCCGGCGGCGCTGCGGTGATGTGCGCGAACGTGGACCTCGACCAGCTGCGCCCCGTGGAGATCGGCGAGAACTCGTTCGTCTACGCCGTGGACAACTCGCTGCTGGGCTCGATCCCCGCCGAGCGCAATCGACAGCCGGTGCCGTCGACGAGGATCAGCAAGTGGATGCCGGCGGCGACGGTCGCGATCGAGGACCGGCGCTTCTACCACCACAGCGGCGTCGACGTCGAAGGCATCGCGCGCGCCGCCGTCAAGAACCTGAGCGAGAAGCGCGTCGTCGAGGGCGGCTCGACGATCACGCAGCAGCTGGTGCGCAACCTCTACATCTCGCGGGAGCGAACCTTCGAGCGCAAGCTCAAAGAGGCCTGTCTCGCGATCAAGCTCGATCGCGCGTGGTCGAAAGAGCGGATCCTCACCGGCTACATGAACCAGGTCTATTACGGCAATCACGCGTACGGCGTCGAAGCCGCTGCGCGCACGTACTTCTCCGTTCCGGCTCGCGCGCTGAAGCTCGAGCAGGCAGCGCTGCTCGCGGGACTGACGCAGGCGCCAACGACGTACGACCCGTTCCTTCGCCCGGAGCGTGCGCTTGCCCGTCGGGACGAGGTGCTGCGCGCGATGTTCCAAACCGGCGTGATCACGTCGAGCGAGTACAGCGTCGCGGTCGCGGAGCGGGACCTCGGCTTGAAGCCGGGCAAGCTCTACCAGCGGATCCGCGAGCCGTACTTCTTCTCCTACGTCTACAACGAGCTCGTCAAGGAGTACGGCGGCGCGACCGTGCGCTCGGGTGGGCTGCGCGTCTACACGACCGTCGACCGCAAGCTGCAGATCGCCGCGAGGCGCGCGATCCAGGACACGCTTCCGTATAAGACCGACCCGTCGTCCGCGCTCGTCTCGATCGATCCCGCGACCGGCGCGATTCGCGCGATGGTCGCCGTGACTCCGAACTCGAAGAAGAATCAGTACAACCTCGTCTCGCAAGGCAGGCGGCAGGCAGGGTCGACGTTCAAGACGTTCGTGCTCACCGCTGCGGTCGAGCGTGGCGTCAACCCGGACACGACGTACTACCAATCGGCGCCCTTCAACTACCAGCCGGACCCGCTGACGGAGCCGTGGGAAGTCAGCACGTACAGCCACTCCTACCTCGGCTCGACGTCGATCACGCGCGCGACGCTCAGCTCCGACAACACGGTCTACGCCCAGCTGACGCTCGACGTAGGCCCGGAGAACGTGGCCGCGGTCGCGCGCAAGATGGGCGTGACGGTGCCGTCGAACGAGATCGTGCCGGCAATGGGGCTCGGAGCGATCTCCGTTTCACCACTCGACATGGCATCGGCCTACGCCACGCTCGCTTCGGGCGGGATCCACTCGGAGCCGATGGCGATCAGGAAGGTCGTGCTCCCCGGCGGGAAGGAGGACGACGAGACGGACTGGGGCAAGCCGAAGCGCAAGCGCGTCCTGGCCGACTGGGTCGCCTACGAGGTGACGAAGATCCTCGAGGCCAACGTCTACTCCGGAACGGGCGTGGGCGCGCAGATCGGTCGCCCGGCAGCGGGCAAGACCGGTACGACCGACAACCACGCCGACGCCTGGTTCGCCGGGTTCACTCCGCAGCTTCAGACGGTCGTCTGGGTCGGCTATCCGCAGGCTCAGATCCCGATGCGGAACGTGCACGGGATCGCCGTCGCCGGCGGCACGTTCCCGGCAGACATCTGGCGCCGCTTCATGCTCGTCGCGATGGAGCACAGGGCCGTGTTCGAGTGGCGGCAGCCGAACCACAGCCCGGAGTGGCGCCCGTTCGAGCAGGGTCAGTACGCGCTCGAGTATGTCCCTGAGACGACGACGACCTCCACCGGCACGACGACGGTCGCACCGGCGCCGCCGCCGGTCGAGCCGCCTCCTGCACCGACCGCGCCGCCGCCGACGACGACCGTGCCACCTCCGCCGATCGAGCCGCCGCCTCCGCCTCCGCCGACCGAGCCCGGGGCCGTCGCCCCATGACGGCCTGACCCGGCTCGCGCCGGGGCTTTTCGTCGTCGCCTGCGTCGCGGGCTGCACCGCGCTCGCGTGGCCCGGCGATTCCCCGATCGTCCCGCAGGCGGGCGGCGCGCTGGTCGGCCGCGCCGCCTTTGCGTGGGCGTTTCTCGCGCTGCTCGCGCTCGCGTTCGTCGCCTACCTCGTGGGACTCCGTCGGCTCGCACGAGGCGGCGCCGCGCTTCGAGGAGTGGTCGTGGTCGCGCTCGTCGTGCAACTCGTGCCGCTCGCGGCGCCGCTCATGCTCTCGAGCGACGCGTGGACGTACTGGATGTACGGGCGGATTGCGGCCGTCCACGATGCGAACCCCTACGAGGATCCGCCTTCGGCGTTTCGCGACGACCCTGCGTATCCGTGGTCCGGCGAGAGTTGGCGCGACTCGACGTCGGTCTACGCGCCGGGGTTCACGATCGTCTCCGAGCCCGTCGCGCTGGTCGCCGGCGAGTCGCACGACGCGGCGGCGTGGATCTACAAGGCGCTCGCCGCGCTCGCGGCGTGCGCGACGGTCCTGCTGGCCGCGCGGCTCGCCGCCCGGCCCGCGCTTGCGGCCGCCTTCGTCGGCTGGAATCCCTTGCTCGCGGTGCACCTCGCGGGCGGTGGTCACAACGACGCGTGGGTCGGCACGTTGCTCCTCGCCGCCCTCGCGACGCAGGCGGGAGGCGCCGCCTGGGCGTTCGGCGCCGCCGTAAAGTGGGTCCCGTTCGCGTTTCTTCCGTTGCATGTGCTCGCGGCGCGCCGGCGGGCCGGCCTTGTTTCGTTCGCCGTGACGACGGCTGCGGTCGCCTCACTCGCGACGTGGCGCTACGGGCTCTCGTGGCTCGACGCGTTTGGACCGCTCGCCGACAACGCGAGGGAGACGACGAGCTACGCGCTCCCGCATCGGCTCTCGCAACTCGGGGTTCCCGAGGGCGCTGCGATTGCGCTGTTCGGGGTGTTCTTCGTGCTCGCCTATGCAGTGCTCGCGCGCGAGGCGTGGCGCGGTCGTGCGCGGCTCGGGCTCGCGGCGGTTGCGCTCCTCGCGTGCGCGCCCTACGTCACGCCGTGGTACCTCGCGTGGGTCGTTCCGCTCGCCGCGGTCGAGGAGGACAAGCTCGCACGGGTGCTGGCGCTCGCGTTCACGGCGTACCTGCTGCCCCAGACGATTCCCGTCTGAACACGAGCACCCCGTCGTCCTCGAAGACGAGCTGCCAGCCCAGGTTACGGCGCAGGCGCGCGATCGCAATTGCGTACGGGCCCGGCGCGAACCGGTCGAGGTAGCCGGGCGAGCGCTCGTCCACCGCGATCCAGGTTGCGTCCCCGCGGATCGGGAAGCTGAGGAACCGGCGGCGTTCTGAGAGATGTGCGCCTAGCGAGTTCGAAGCGGACACGACGACGTCGCTCGGGATGAGCCGCAGGGCGCGCGCTGCCGTGCGGTCGTGGTCGCTGATCAGCGCAGCGTTCGCCTGGAGGGCTTCGCCGCCGGGGATCGCACCCCAGAGCGGGATCGCGCCGAGCACGAAGTTCGAGACGAGGACGAGTGCGACGAGCGGCTTGGCGATCGGTCGCTCGAAGCGCGCGGCCGCGAAGATCGCCGCAGCGAAGAGCGCGGGCACGAGCGGTGCGACGTAGTGGAAGTGGACCGACGTCTGCGTGTCCGTCGAGGAGAGGAGGTTGAGGGCGAGATCGGGCAGCGCCGGCAAGAGCGCGAGCGGCGCAGCGAGCGGCAGGAACGCGAGCGGGACGAGCAGCACGAGAAGGTAGGCGAGGCCGTGCAGATCGAAGGCTGCGCGCAAGATCGTCAGCGGGTCGGTCAGGAGCGTCTTCAGGATCCCCGCCGGCGAGCCGCCGACTTCCTCGTACCGTCCGGCGAACGGGTCGCCACCGTCGTTGTAATGCGCGACGACGCCGAGCGCGAACGCAGCGACCGCTACTCCGGCGACGGCGATCGCGATCCCGGCGACGCGCCGCCTTCGCGCGAGCGCGTACCAGACGCCGAGTCCCGCGACGGCCAGCGGGATCTCCTCTTTGGTCGTGCTCGCGAGTGCCGCGCAGATCGCAAACGCGACGAGGCGGTCCTCGTCGAGGTACCAGAACGCGAACAGCAGCAGCGGAGTCGTGAGCGCGACGGGGTGGAACTCCGAGAGCGCGACCCACTGCGTCGCGGGGTAGAGCAGGTACGCGAGCGCAAAGCCGAGCCCCGCGCGCTCGCTGTCGAGGTGCTTGCGCGCGAGCCAGAAGACGGGCAGGGCGCCGAGCGCGATCGCGATCGCCTGCGCCACGAGCAGCGCCTCGGGACTCGGCCAGACGAGCCAGAGGGGCGCGAAGAGGACGAGAATCGGGTCGAAGTGCGACGCGAGGCGCGACGTCTGCTCCCCGGCGAGGTTC
>JBDTVA010000072.1:0-6715 GCA_040007455.1 Actinomycetota bacterium
GCGGACGTCGCCGGCATCGTCGTCACCGACACGGTCCCGACCGATCCGCTGAAGCGGCCGCCGAACATGACCGTCCTGCCGGTCGCGGGCCTGCTGGCCGAGACGATCATGAACGTCTTCGCCGACGATTCGGTTTCGGCAATCTTCGGAGGGGATACTCAGCTCTTCTGATGCCGTTCAAGCTCCCGAGCCTGCTCTACGTCGTGATCGGCCTCGTCGTGGTGTTCATCCAGGACTACCTCGACAGCCTCGGGACGATCTCGAAGATCCTGACCGCGCTGCTCGCGATCCTCCTCTGGCCCTTGCTCCTGCTTGGCTTCGACGTCCGCGTCAGCCGTTAGTTGCCAAAGAGAGGCGCGAAGCACGAATCCGCTCCCGCGGATCCGCGCCCGCTTGGCACCTGAAGGCGGCCGCTTCGCGGCCGCTGCGGCGGCGTACTCACGGCGGCCCGCTAGCAGCCGCTAGACTCATCCGCCGGTCATGGCCGGAGAGCGAATCCGTCTCGAAGTCAAGGAGCGCGAGGAAGTCGGCACGCGCGTTTCGAAGCGTCTGCGCAGGCAGGGGCTGATCCCGGGCGTGCTCTACGGCCGCTCCGAGCCGCACTCGATCGCGATCCCCGAGCGCGAGCTGCGCCGGGCGCTCACGAGCGAAGGCGGCCTGAACGCGATCCTCGACGTCGTGCTCGAAGGTCAGAAGACGACGCATCCGTCGATCCTCAAGGAGTACCAGCAGGATCCGGTCAAGGGCCGCGTGACTCACGTCGACTTCCAGGAAGTTCGGCTCGACCAGCCGATTCACGCCACCGTGCCGGTGCACCTGGTCGGTGCCGAGGATTCGCCGGGGATTCGCGAGGGCGGCGTGCTCTCGCAGATCTCGCGCGATGTCAACGTCGAAGCGCTGCCGATGGAGATCCCCGAGCACCTCGACCTCGACGTCAGCAGGATGCAGATGCACGACACGCTTCGCCTGTCGGACCTGAGCGCGCCGGAGGGCGTCAAGTTCCTCGACGACCCCGAGGGGACCGTGCTCGCGACGGTTTCTCCGCCGGCGATCGAGGTCGAGCCCGAGCCGGTCGAGGGCGAGCTGGCCGAGGGCGAGGTGGCCGAGGGCGAGGAGGGCGAGGCCGCCGAGGGCGCGGAGGGCGAGTCGGCCGGCGGCGAGGCCGCGGGCGAGCCCGGCACCACCGAGGGCTAAGTGGCTCACCCGGCCGCGCATGCCGGGCTCTCGCCCGCGTTCAGCGGCGCCATGCCGCTTCCTCAGTCGCGCCCGTACGTTTCACGTACGAACGCTCCCTGCGTCCTTGCCTGGCTTGCTGCTCGCGACCGAGAGCCGCGGCACCACGACCAGGCGAACCACTAGTGAAACTCTTCAAGCGCGGGGATTCGTCCTCGTCGCTCGACCTGCTCGTCGTCGGACTCGGCAACCCGGGCCGCGAGCACGCGCAAAACCGGCACAACGTCGGCTGGATGGTCGTCGACGAGCTCGCGCGTCGCCACGGCGGGAGCTTCCGCGGCAAGTTCTCGGGTCAGCTGGCCGAAGTTCGCGACGGCGACCTTCGACTCGGGCTCCTGAAGCCCGAGCTCTACATGAACGAGTCCGGCCGCTCCGTCGCGCCGGCCGTTCGCTTCTTCAAGGTTCCGCCCGAGCACTTGCTCGTCGTCCACGACGAGGGCGATCTCGACCTCGGCCGCCTGCAGGCACGCGCCGGCGGGGGGCTCGCCGGTCACAACGGCCTCCGGTCGATCGCGAGGCAGCTCGGCACACAGGACTTCCTCCGCCTCCGCGTCGGGGTCGGCCGTCCCGAGCGCGGAGACCCGCGGCCGCTCGCCGACTACGTGCTCTCGAACTTCGACCCACACGACGACGCCGAGGCGATCGTCTCCCGCGCCGCCGATGCGGTCGAGACCATCGCCCGCGAAGGCCTCGAGCCGGCCCAGCGACGCTTTCACTAACGCGTGACCGGCTAGGAAGTCGCGACAGCGGCCGCGAAGCGGCCGCCTTTAGAGCTCCTTTCATAATGAGCCTTCGTTGCCGGGGTGCGATGGGTGGTGCGAGGCAAGGACGCAGGGAGCGTTCGTATCCAATGGATACGGGCGCGACTGAGGACGCCGCATCGTGCCGCCCAGCGCGGCCCGGCGGCACAACGGTCATTGTGAAAGGAGCTCTTAGGGGTCTTCGCGCGTCGCGGATCCGCGCAGGCGGATTCGCGACTTGCGCAGCTGGTACCGGGCTACCATGAACCCCGGCGGGACGCGTGTCCCGTCATTCGTCATGGACCGTCCGACGCTCGAGCTTCCCGTGCTGCACCCGCTCCTCCGCGAGGTCGAGGGGAGCGAGCGCCTGCGCGAGTTCGCCCAGGCGCTTCCCGTCCGCGCACGCGTCTCGGACTCGGCGCTGCCGCTCGTCGTCGCGGCGCTTTACGAGGAGCTGGGGCGCGGGCTCGTCGCGCTGGCGCCCGAGGACGCCGACGCGCGCGACCTCGCCGAGGCGGCGGGCTGGTACCTCGGCTCCGAGAGGGTTGCGTTCCTGCCGAGCCGCGGCGTCCGCTGGGAGTCAGGCCTCACCCCGCCGCCGCACCTCGTCGGCGAGCGTGCGCGCGCTCTCGACGTGCTCGCCGCGGGCGGTCTCGTGTGGGCCTCGGCGGCGGCGCTCGCAGAGCAGATCCCGCCGCGCGACCAGCGGCCGGAGCCGATCCGCATCGTGGTTGGCGCGGAGCCGGGCGTCGAGGGTCTGGCGGAGACGCTCGCGCTCGCGGGCTACGAGCGCGTCGAGCGCGTCGACGACCGCGGGCAGTTCGCGGTGCGCGGCGGCCTGATCGACATCTTCCCGACGACCGGCCGGGAGCCGATCCGCATCGAGCTCTTCGGCGACGAGATCGAGCAGGTGCGTGCGTTCTCGCCGTTCACGCAGCGCGCGCTCCACCCGGTCGACGACGCCGTCGTCTATCCGGCGGCCGAGCGCAGGCTCGACGCGCTCGACCCGGACGACAGCCTGCTGCTCGAGGAAGAAGGTGAAGTTCCGGGCGTTCCCGAAGATCTCGTGCCCGTCCTCGACCGCGCGCCCGACCTCGTGTGGGAGCTCGACGAGGTGAAGCGCGTCTGGCTCGAGGAGTTCGGGCGCGACGACTTCGACCTGACAGGCGTGAGCGAGCTCGACCCGCTGCCGTCGGGCCAGCCGTTCTCGTTCGAGGCGCAGAAGCCCGCGATCTCCGCACGCGGACTCGCCGAGGCCGAGAAGGAGCTCTCGGGGCTTGTTCGCGCCGGTAACCGCGTCGTCGTGGCGTTCCCGCACAAGGGCGAGGCGCTCCGGACGCAGAACATGCTGCGGCGGATCGAGGCGCGCGTGCTCGAGGAGGGAGAGGGGCTGCCGGTCGAGCCGGGGCTCGTGTTCGCGATCGCGCCCGCGCGCCGCGGCTTCGTCTGGCGCGACCTCGCGCTCGTCCTGCTACCCGACTCGCAGGTCTTCCGCCGCCGCGCGCCGCGCGCCGGGCGCATGGGCGGGCGGGCACTCCAGTCGTTCGCCGATCTGCGCACCGGCGACTTCGTCGTCCACGAAGACCACGGCGTCGGCAAGCTCCTCGGCTTCGAGACGAAGACGATCGCGAACGTCACGCGCGACTACCTCTTCCTCGCGTTTCGCGGCGACGACCGGCTCTACGTGCCGCACGAGCAGATCGGCAAGGTCTCGCGCTACATCGGGGCCGACGCGAAGGCGCCGGCGCTCTCGAAGCTCGGAGGCAAGGCGTGGGACCGGCTCAAGGCGCGCGCGCGGGAGGGCGTGCACGAGCTCGCGGGCGACCTGATCCGCCTCTACGCCGAGCGGCAGCAGGCACCAGGCTCTGCGTACTCGCTCGACCACGAGTGGCTCGAGCGGCTCGAGGCCGAGTTCCCATACAGCGAGACGGAGGACCAGCAGCGTGCGATCGAGGCGGTCAAGGAGGACCTCGAGGCACCGCATCCGATGGACCGGCTCGTCTGTGGCGACGTCGGCTTCGGGAAGACCGAGGTCGCGATCCGCGCCGCCTTCGCGGTCGCGGTCAACGGCAAGCAGACGCTGATGCTCGCGCCGACGACGATCCTCGCCGAGCAGCACTGGAACACATTCCGCGAGCGGTACCGGGACTTCCCGATCCGAGTGGAAATGGTGTCGAGGTTCAGAACCGCCGCCGAAACCAAGCGCATTCTCGGCGACTTTGCCACAGGCAAAGTCGACGTTCTCATCGGAACGCACCGGGTGCTTTCGCGCGACGTGATCCCGAAGGACCTCGGACTCGTGGTCCTCGACGAGGAGCAGCGCTTCGGCGTCGCGCAGAAAGAGCTGCTTCGCCAGCTGCGCCTCGAGGTCGACGTGCTCGCGCTCTCGGCGACGCCCATCCCGCGCACGTTGCACATGTCGCTCTCGGGGCTTCGTGACATCTCGATCATCGAAACACCGCCCGAAGGTCGCCGCCCGATCCGCACGCACGTCGGCGAGTACGAGGAGGAGCTGATTACGACCGCGCTCGAGCGCGAGGTCGCGCGCGAGGGGCAGGCGTTCTACCTCCACAACCGCGTCGAGACGATCGAGGAGGCGGCCGCGAAGCTACAGCAGCTCAGTCCGAAGCTCCGCTTCCTCGTCGCGCACGGGCAGATGCGCGAGCGCGAGCTGGAGGAGAAGATGCACGCGTTCCTGCGCGGCGACGCCGACGTGCTCGTCTCGACGACGATCATCGAGTCCGGTCTCGACATCCCGCAGGCGAACACCCTGATCGTCGAGCGCGCAGACACGCTCGGACTCGCGCAGCTGTACCAGATCCGCGGTCGCGTCGGCCGCTCCGACCAGACCGCGTACGCGTACCTGCTCTATCCCGACGCGCACGAGCTCACGCCCGAGGCGCGCGCCCGGCTCGCGACGCTCGCGGACCACACCGAGCTCGGCGCCGGCTTCGCCATCGCGATGCGCGACCTCGAGATCCGCGGAGCCGGCGACCTGCTGGGCGCCGAGCAGTCGGGGCACGTGGCCGCCGTCGGGTTCGAGCTGTACGTCGAGCTGCTGCACGAGGCAGTCGCCGAGCTCTCGGGCCAGCGGCGCACCGCGGCGCGCCCCGTGCGGGTCGATGCCCGCGTGGACGCCTACGTCCCGGCTGCGTACATCGGCTCCGAAGCGCTCAAGATCGACCTGCACCGCCGCCTCGCGCTGACCGAGACGGACGACGAGCTCCGCGAGCTGCACGCGGCGACCGAGGACCGCTTCGGCCCGGTGCCCGAGCCGGTCGAGAACCTCTTCGCGATCCAGGACGCGAAGCTGAAGCTCGCCCTGATCGGAGCGGACTACCTCGTCTATCGGGGTGGGCGCGCGGTCGTCGGGCCGATGGTGCTCGGCTCCGGGGAGCTGCGGGAGCTTCGCAACCGGGTCGCGGCCGCCGTCTACAGCACCGGGAACCGAGAAATCACGTTCAGAACAGATGAATTCTCGGGGGCGACCCGCCTGGTCGATGCTATTCTCGACGCGCGCCAGGCTGCGTAAGGCGCTTTTTCTGTGCAAAAACTCGCCCTCATCATCATCGCGCTCGCGTCGCTCACGCTCGGCCTGGCCGGGTGCGGCGGCGACGACCAGAACGTCCCGGACGGGGCGGTTGCGGTCGTGGACGGCGAGCAGATCACGAAGTCCGACTTCGACGCGCTGATCAATCGCGCGAAGACCTCCTACGAGCAGAACAAGCGGCCGTTCCCGAAGGTCGGGACACCCGAGTACAAGACGGTGCAGAACCAGGCCGTCCAGTACCTCGTCCAGCAGGAGAAGTACCGCCAGAAGGCCGACGATCTCGACGTCGACGTGACGGACAAAGAGGTCGACGCCCGCCTGAAGCAGGTCAAGCAGCAGTACTTCCAGGGGAAGGAAGCCGAGTTCCTGAAGAGCCTGAAGACGCAGGGGCTGACCGTCGACCAGGTGCGGGGCGAGATCGAGAGCCAGCTCCTCTCGGAGAAGATCTACGCGAAGGTGACCTCGGACGTGAAGGTCACCGACGATGAGGTCGCGGAGTACTACAACAAGCACAAAGCCGACTACAAGATCGCGGCCTCGCGCGACGTGCGCCACATCCTCGTCGCGAAGAAGGCGCGCGCCGACGACATCCACACCCAGCTGGAAGGCGGAGCGAACTTCGCCGCGCTCGCGAAGAAGTACTCGACCGATCCCGGCTCGAAGCAGAACGGCGGCAAGCTGACCGTTCGCAAGGGCGAGACCGTGCCTGAGTTCGACAAGGTCGCGTTCGAGCTCAAGAAGAACGAACTCTCCGCGCCGGTCAAGACGCAGTACGGCTACCACATCATCGAGGCGCTCAGCGACGTGAAGCCCCCGTCGCAGACGCCGCTGAAGGACGTCAAGGAGCAGATCCGGCAGCAGCTGCTGCAGGAGAAGCGCCAGAAGGCGATCACAGACTGGTCGAAGGAGACGAACGACGAGTTCAAGGACAAGCTCGCCTACCAGGTCGGCTACGCGCCGCCCGCCACGACCGGTAACACCACCACCGCCACGCAGTGAGCCTGGGCGAGGCGCTGCTCGACCTGCAGCGTCTGACAGAGCGCCTTCGGCGCGACTGTCCCTGGGACCGTGAGCAGACCGCGGCGACGATCGTGCCGCACACAGTCGAGGAGGCCTACGAGGTCGCGGACGCCGCGCTCGCAGGCGCTGACGAGAAGCTGCTCGACGAGCTCGGCGACCTGCTCTTCCAGGT
>JBDTVA010000073.1:0-6651 GCA_040007455.1 Actinomycetota bacterium
CCTCTCGAGGAGCTGCCGCGGAGTGAGGACTGACACCGGTGCGTCCACGAGCTCTGTCAAGTGCACGTCGCCCGAGACGAGCGCGTCAGCTCCCGCGGCAACCGCGAGCGCGACCAAGTAGTCGTCGTCGGGATCGGCCGTCACGCGCTCGACGTTCTCGGGATCCGCGACCAGGACCGCTTCCGCCGCCAAGGCGTCGACGTAGGCGCCGGCGTCGCCCTCGGCCACGACCGCCTGGAACTTGGGTCGCAGCAGGACCTCCTCGAGCTCGGCCAGCAACTTGGGCGAGACGACGAGGTCGAACTCGCCGGAACGCCACCGGTCAACGATCTGAGCGGGCGGTCCGGTCGACGCGAGGACCGCGGACACGAGGACGCCCGGATCCGCGACGACCCGCAGCACCTTTAGAGAGCTCCTTTCACAATGACCGTTGTGCCGCCGGGCCGCGCTGGACGGTGCGATGCCGCGTCCTCAGTCGCGCCCGTATCACTGCGGATACGAGCGCTCCCTGCGTCCTTGCCTCGCACCGCCCATCGCACCCCGGCGACGAAGGCCATCATGAAAGGAGCTCTTAGCGGCGGGTAGCCGCGCGACGCTCGCGCCGTACGTTCCGGAGCTCCTCATACGCGAGCTTCGTCGCCTCATCCGGATCGAGGTCGCTCTTCGACCGGATCCTGTCGATGACAGCGAGACCGAGGTACTCGCGGAGCGCCTCCTCGACGACATCCGAGTCGCGCTTGCCGGTCCGTGCAGCGCGAATGCGCGTGGCGCGAAGCACCTCGGGATCGAGATAGACGGTCGCCTTGGCCCGAGCCATGCACTCAGGATAACGTCATGACGTCAAAGCGTCAAGAGGTGCGTGCCGCGCTGCGCAGCCGCCCGATAGATCCCCTTTCTACGACGACGGAGTTACACGGACACGAGCTCGCGCACGGGATCTTCTTCTGGTCCGCTCTCGAATCCCATGACGAAGCGAAGTCCCAAGGCTTCTGCGAGGCGCTGCAAGGTCTGTGCGCTCGTCTTGTGGCGCCCGCTCTCGATGCGCGAGATCGCGGAGTGGCTCGTTTCCATGCGCTCGGCCAACTCCTGCTGGGTCAGCCCCTGCTCCAGGCGGTGTCGAATGACCAGGCGGGCGATCTCCTCGTATGGGGCGAGCCGCCTCTGCTCGCGGCGATAGGTCGTGCTGCTCCTGGCCCGGCGGCGCGCCGACTCTCCTGCACTCGAGCCAATCGGACTCTTCGAGGCCATTCCGGCGATCACCCTCCTGGATCTGTCCATCGCAACTTACCAGTTCTGATAAGGACGTCAAGGGGCGAGGTCACGGCGCGTCGTGGCCGGCAGGACGCGGAGGAACACGTCTGGCCGCGTCAATCCGTGCCTTGAAATCGGCCCAACGATCCTGTGCGACCTCGATCTCAGCACGAGGAATCGCGCCGGTGTCCTATCGCGAGCGCGGTAGTAGACAGCTTGAAACGCGGCCACGATCCCAACGTAGGCGGGTAGTCGGACAAGCCGCCGAAAGCGGACACGCCTCCTCTGGAACTGCGGCGTCCGCCGCTCGGACTGTGCTCGCTACGCGGCCGCGCTGACGCGCGGGGCGAAGGTCAGCACCCGGAAGCAGCGCTCGAACAGCGCTTTGTCGCCCTCGATCCGCGCGCGGCCGCTCTTGACCGCGTCCTTCGGCTCGAGCTGGCCGGCGCAGAGCAGGAAGAACGTCTCCGCGTCGGTCTCCACGACCAGGTCGGCGTCCGGGGCGGCGCCCAGCGACGGCTCGAGCACGCCGTCGACGATCGTCGCCGTGAAGACGTCGTCGCCGATCTTCAGCACGTACGTCTCCGTCAGCCCTTGCGCCTCGTCGGCGTTGAAGATGGCGGGCAGCGCGTTCAGGCCCCAGTCCTCGTAGAGGTCGTCGTCCTTCGTCGGCGGGCCGATCGAGCGAGCGCCCCAGCGGGCCAGGGCGTAGAGCGCCTCCTGGAGGCCGGCGCCGTACTCGGTCAGCTCGTAGACGGTCGAGGCCGCCGGCGGCGGCAGCTTCCGCTTCTCGACGATCCCGCCCTCCTCGAGGTCGCGCAGGCGCGCGGCGAGGATGTTCGTGCCGATCCCGGGCAGGCCGTGGGCCAAGTCGGTGTAGCGCTTCGGGCCCCGGAGGAGCTCCCGCACGATCAGCAGCGACCAGCGCTCCCCGACCAGCGAGAGCGCGTGGGCCATCGGGCAGTACTGGTCGTAGTGCTTTGTCACCAACCGGATACTAGCGGCGAAACTTTCTTTCGGCAAGGAGAAGATTGCGTTGTGAAAGCGCGTCCTGTAGGTTGGCAAGCTTCAACTGACCAAGCGAAAGGATGCATCCATGATCGCAACGGCTCGACGGAAGTGGCTCGCGCTCGCGCTGCTCCTCGGGGTGCAGTTCATGGTCGTGCTCGACATCGCGATCGTGAACGTCGCCCTTCCGTCCATCCAGACCGACCTCGGGTTCTCGCGCGAGAACCTCCAATGGGTCGTGAGCGCCTACGCGCTCTTCTTCGGCGGCTTCCTCCTGCTCGGCGGGCGGGTCTCCGACATCGTCGGCCGGCGCCGCGTGTTCGTCGCCGGGCTCATCCTCTTCACCGCCGCGTCGCTCCTGTCCGGGCTCGCCTGGAGCGAGGGTGCGCTGATCGGCTCCCGAGCGCTGCAGGGGCTCGGCGCGGCGATGATCACTCCCGCCGCACTCTCCATCCTCAGCACGACGTTCGCGGAAGGCAAGGAGCGGAACGCTGCGCTCGGCGCGTGGGGCGCGGTCGGCGCGTTCGGCGCCGTCGCCGGTGTGCTGCTCGGTGGCGTCCTGACCGACTGGCTGAGCTGGGAGTGGATCTTCTTCGTCAACGTGCCCGTCGGGGTGGCCGGGCTCGTGCTCGCACCGATCCTGCTCACGGAGAGCCGCGACGCGCGCATCAAGAGCTTCGACGTGCCCGGAGCGGTGCTCGTGACGAGCGGGCTCGTGACGCTCGTCTACGCGCTCACCCGCGGAAACCACTACGGCTGGGGCTCGGTCGAGACGATCGGGCTCTTCGCCGTCGCGGCCGTGCTGCTCGCGGCCTTCCTCGGCTGGGAGTCCCGAACGGCCGAGCCGCTGATGCCGTTCTCGATCTTCCGGCTGCGCACGCTCGTCGGTGCAAACGTCGCCGGTCTGATCCTCGGGACGGCGCTCTTCTCGATGTTCCTCGTGCTGACGCTGTACATGCAGCAGGTGCTCAGCTACTCGCCGATGCGGACGGGCGTCGCGTACCTCGCGGTGGCCGGCACGGCGATCTTCTGGTCGGGGCTCGCAGCGCAGCTCGTGACGCGCGTCGGCGTGAAGCCGGTGCTCGTCGCGGGGATGGCGTTCCTCTCCGCAGGGCTCGTCTTCTTCACGCAGGTGTCCGTCGGGGGCTCGTACCTCGGCGACCTCCTCCCCGGGTTCCTGTTGATCTCGATCGGGATGGGCTTCTCGTTCGTCCCGATCTCGATCGCGGCGCTCGCAGGCGTCCACCCGTCGGAGGCCGGCCTCGCCTCGGGCCTGATCAACACGTCGCAGCAGATCGGCGGCGCGCTCGGGATCGCGGTGCTCTCCGCGGTCGCCACCTCATCGACGAACGACGCGCTCGCGTCCGGCTCGGCGCTGCCCGTCGCGCTGACGGACGGTTTCTCCGCGGCGTTCTACGGCGCCGCCGGGGTGGCGCTCGTCGGTGTGCTCGTCGCGCTGTTCGTCGTGCGGGGCAAGGACCTCGTCGAGGAGCAGGTCGACGCGGTTCCGGCCCTCGAAGCGGCCTAACGGGATTGCTGGGGGCGCGGGCCGAGCCCGCGCTCCCAGCCCCTAGCTCAGGATCGCGTAGCCCTCGGAGAGAAACGGGGTGCGGTCGATGAGCGTCCGCACGTCGTCGCTGGGGTAGGAGCCCTCCTCGGTGACGATCTCGTCGACGTGCTCCGGCCGGGTGACGTCGAAGTGCTCGTCGTCGATCCGCTCCGGCGCGTCGATCGGCGCGAGCTTGATCACCTCGCACGCGACGACGGTGCGGACGCCCAGCCGCGTCGCCGCCTCCGCGAGCGGACGCGTGCCGACCTTGTTGCAGACAGCGCCGTCCCGGAAGACCGTGTCTGCGCCGATCAGGAAGAGCGAGGCGTGCTCGAGCGCCTGCTCGGCGTCGGCGTCCTCGACGAGCTCGACGTCGAGCCCGGACGAGCGCAGCTCCTCGGCGAACGAACGGCCTTCCTCGAACGGCGCGGAGACGGTGCAGAAGACGCGCTCGGGCGGCGTGTGCAGGACGGCCTCACGCACGGTCGCCGAGGCGGAATGGGTGAGGACGAACGCATCGGTCAGCGACGGCGCCAGCTGGATCGCGATCGCCGCCGCCGCCCGGTCCCGACTGTCGACGAGGCCGAGCACCTCCTCTTGTACGAGGCGGCGCAGCTCGTCCGGCGCTAGATGGGCACCGTGGTGCGCAGCCGCCAGGACGCGCCCGACCGCACCGGCAATCGCGCCCATCGCCCGCCGGCTCGCTGCCAGCTCGCGTCCCGCCTGATCCAGACGCTCCAAGAGCTCCGTCGACGACTCGGCCGGGTCGCCCGCCACCTCGGCGAGCGCCTCGACCGCACGGCGCGCCATCCAGCTGCCGCCGTGGGAGCGGTCGCTCCGTAGTTCCTCGACGCGCTCCGAGAGGACGCTTGCCATCCGCACCGACCCTAGCGCGCCCGGCGGCCGCTAGAAAACGTCAAAAATGATATGCTGGCTAGATGGCTGCCGACGCCGGACCGCTGCTTCGCGACGCACGCCGCCGGCACGGTCTGACGCAGCAGCAACTCGCGATGCGGGCGCGCACGAGCCAAGCGGCGATCTCCCGGATCGAGCGCGGCCTCGTTTCGCCGTCGGTCGCAATGCTCGAACGGTTGCTCGACCTGATGGGCGAGGAGCTCGTGCTCGATGCACACGGGATCGACTACGGCCACGACCGAACGCTGCTCCGTGAGAACCTCGCCCGTAGCGTGTCGGACCGGATCGACCACGGCTCGGCCTTCGCCAACTTCGTGCTTCGTAACCGCGGTGCCGCCCGAGCCTCCTGAGTTCAGGCCGAAGGCGATCCTCAGCGCGCTCGTCGAGCACGACGTCGACTTCGTACTCGTCGGTGGCCTCGCAGGAATGGCGCACGGCTCCTCCTTCCCCAGCTTCGACGTCGATGTCGCGTACGGCCGCGACCGTCCGAATCTGGAGCGACTTGCAACGGCGCTTCAGGAGCTCCAGGCGACGCTCCGCGGCGCGCCGCCGGACGTGCCCTTTCAGCTCGACGCAAAGACGCTCGAAGCGGGCGCACACTTCACGTTCTCGACGCCGTTTGGCGCGCTGGACATCCTCGACCGGCCGGACGGCGCCCCGCCTTACCCCCAGCTGAGGTCGGCGGCGACGCTTGCGGAGGTGGACGGTCAGCCGGTGCGGGTCGCCTCACTCGATCATCTGATCGCAATGAAGGAGGCGGCCGGACGGCCGAAAGACAAGCTGATGGCAACCGAGTACCGAACGCTCTCGGACGAGCAACGCGGTCTCTAGCGTGCGCTACTGCCCCGCCGGGCGCTCGACGACCTGTTGCGCCAGGCCGCCGTCGATCAGGAAGCTCGCGCCCGTGACGTAGCTCGCCTCGTCGGACACGAGCCAGGCGACCGCCGCGGCGACCTCCGCCGGCGTGCCCGGGCGGCCGAGCGGGATCTCCGGGCGGAGCTCGTCGGCTTCCTCGTTTCGCTCCGTTGCGATCGAGCCCGGCGCAACGGCGACGACGCGCACCTTCGGGGCGAGCTCGAGCGCGAGGCTCCGCGTCAGCATCCCGAGCGCTGCCTTTGCCGGCGCGTACACCGCGAAGCCCGGGCGCGGAACGTACTCGTGCACCGACGTGATGTTCACGATCACGCCGCCGTCGGTCATGCGGCGCGCGGCCTCCTGCGAGGCGAGAAACGCTGCGCGGACGTCGACGTCGAACGTCTTGTCGAAGTCCGCGGCGGTCAACTCGAGCGCGGGCTTCGCGGTCGACAGGCCGGCGTTGTTCACGAGCACGTCGATGCGGCCGAAGTGCTCGGCGACCTCGCGGACGATACGGACCGGCACGTCGGCGTCGGTCAGGTCGCCGGAGACCTCGTGCACATCACCGTGCCGGCGCAACTCGCTCGCGATCTCCTCTTTAGGCTCGCGCGTCGCGAAGCCGAGCGCGAAGCCGTCGCGGAGCAGCCGCTCGGAGATCGCCCGGCCGATGCCGGTGTTCGCGCCGGTGACGAGGGCGACTCGCACACCGCACTTGTCCCCGTTCAACGCCGGGAGAATCCTCGGCGGCGGGGCGGCGTGTCCTCGAGCGCGGGCGCCGGGTGGCCGTTCTCGCGCCGCAGGCGCTCGATCAGCTCCGACGCGGCCGCGCCCGAGGGCGGGAACTCCTCCCCCAGTCGCTCGCAGAGCGCCGCGGCCAGGGCGTAGACCTGGCGGACGGTCGGCCTCCGATCCCCGAGCCGGGCGGGAGCGTCCACGTTCCCATGGAAGCCGACAGCGGGCGAACGCCGTGTGCCGACTTCGTCAAAAGAAAAGCGCCGAGGCGTCGCGGCGGGTGCTCTGCCGGCTGACGTCGCCCTTGCGGGCTTCGCCTGCTGGCCGAGCTCTTCGCCGCG
>JBDTVA010000074.1:0-6582 GCA_040007455.1 Actinomycetota bacterium
CGCTTCGCGCCGTACTTGGAGCGGCCCTGCTTGCGGTCCGAGACGCCCGACGTGTCGAGCGCGGCTCGGATCACCTTGTAGCGAAACCCAGGCAGGTCCTTGACGCGGCCGCCGCGGATCAAGACAACCGAGTGCTCCTGCAAGTTGTGTCCCTCGCCCGGGATGTAGGCCCCGACCTCCATCTGGTTCGTGAGCCGCACGCGGGCGACCTTCCGGAGGGCCGAGTTCGGCTTCTTCGGGGTGGTCGTGTAGACGCGCGTGCAGACCCCCCGCTTTTGCGGGGCTCCGCGGAGCGCCGGCGTCTTCGTCTTCGCCTTGGGCGCGGTGCGGGGCTTGCGGATCAGCTGGTTCACGGTGGGCATGCGGGAATATCGATCCTTGTCTTGACGCAGAGAAGGCTGGCAGGGGTCGAGCCCCGCCAACCGCGTTGGCCATGGTAGCGAAGGTTGGGTTGGGGGGCAAACGAGCAAACCCGCTTCTGGAGCGAAACTTTCGGGTCCGGTTCCCCGTTGCACCGGTGCTCCGCGGCCACTTTGTTTCTCGGTTACAAGTCATAGACCTGCGGTCTAGACGCGACTACAGTCAGACGACCCCTGCCTCCCGGCAGGACGGCGTCGAAGTACCTACATGACTCTCCTGATCGCCTGTGCTGTGGCAGTTCTGGTGATCGTCGCGGCCGTCGCCGCGACGGTCCTGGCACGCCGCTCCTCGAAGCGGGCGAACACCCGGGTCGCCGAGCTCGTGGAGAACCTGAACGTCCGGATCGACGAGCTGGCGAAAGAGCTCGCCGGCGCGCGCGAGCAGGCAGAGGGCGAGCTGCGCCGGAGTCGTGTCCTTAGCGACCTCGGCGGCTCGATCGACCTCGACGAGGTGCTGAGCCGGACACTCGAGGCGGCCACCCACGCGACGGACTCCGACGCGGCCCTCGTCTGGATCGGGAACCCGACCGGCCCGCCGCTGGTCGCGACGCTCGGCCTGTCCCAGGAAGAGGCCGAGCGCCAGGCGATCGCCGGGCCGCCGAACGGCCGCCGGGCGCGCGCGATCGGGATCAGCTACCGGTACGGGCCCGACGAGATCTCACAGAACGGCGACCTGATCAGGTCGGGGCTCGCCGTCCCGATGCCCGTCATCCCCGAGGCGGACGCGGAGCGGTACCTGGCCGTCTTCACCCGGGACGAGGCGGAGCTCGGCGACGACGCGATCGAGGAGCTCGAGCAGCTCGCGCAGCGGGCCGGTCCGGCGATCGAGAACGCCCAGCGCTTCCGGGAGGCGCGGCAGCTGGCCGACCTCGACGCGCTCACGGGACTGCACAACCGCCGCTACTTCCACGAGACGCTCGCGCGTGAGGTTGCCCGCGCCCACCGGTACAACCGCGACCTGGCGCTCGTGGTCTTCGACCTCGACGACTTCAAGGCGATCAACGACCAGATCGGGCACCTGGCCGGGGACGGCGTGCTCGCGGACGCGGCGGCCCGGGTGCGCGACGTGGTGCGCACAGCCGACATCGCGTGCCGCGTCGGGGGCGACGAGTTCGCGGTCGTGCTCCCCGAGTCGACGCTCCGCGACGCCGAGCAGCTCTACCGGCGGATCCAGCACGCGGTCTCGGCGCAGCCGATCGGCCAGGTCGGGCACATCATCTTCTCGGCCGGCGTGGCCGAGCTACGCCCCGAGGACGACGCGGTCGCGTTCTTCCAGCGGGCCGACGACGCGCTCTACCGCGCGAAGGAAGCCGGCAAGGGCCAGATCGTCGGCGCCTCGGCCGGTTAAGGCTGAGTCGGAGGTTCCTGCGCGAGCGGCCGCGAAGCGGCCGCCTTTAGGGGTTTTGCGCGGCGCGGATCCGCGGAAGCGGATTCGCGACTTGCGCAGCAAAATTAGCGCTCGTTGCGGCAGATGCGGTCGCCCGACATCACGCGGTCGAACTCGGCGTTCGCTTCGGCCTCGACAGCGTGGTGGTTCTTGTCGCCGCCGTTGAAGTTCGGCAGGCCCGAGCCCTCCCACATGAGCACCGGGGTCACGCCGGGGCCCATCACGCTGATCCGGTAGCGGGTTCCTGGCGCCGCGGGACGTGGCACCTGCGACGGGTAGCCGGCGAACGGCCGCTGCCCGGGCACGAAGCTGTGGCAGAAGGTTCCGGTGTTCTGGTGCGTCAGGATCCCGGACTCGCGCTTCCAGCCGGGGCCGTACGCGGAGTTGAACGTGTCGATGTAGACGTTGCGGCTGTAGCGGTCTCGCGGGTTCCCCTCGCTCGAGCTCGAGAAGCCGAACACGGGCTGTCCCAGGTAGCTGAGGCGCCCGAAGACGCCCTGGAACTGGAGCCCGTAGGTCCAGTTCACGTGGGCTTCGAGCACGGGCAGCGGACCGCTCCAGTGCGAGAGGTGGAGCTCGTAGTCGTCCTGGATCGGCAGCCAGGGGTCGAAGCCGAGCAGCGGCAGCCGGCGCTGCCAGGACTGGAGCGCCCAGTAGGAGCCGTCCGGCGCCTTGCAGCCGGCGACGAAGTAGGCGAGCGCCGGGCCGTCGTAGCGGCGGCAGGCGTTCGCGAAGCGGCGCCAGACCGCCCGCTTGTAGGTGGCGAGCCCGCCGCTGAAGTCCCGGCGGAAGCGCACCTGGTTCACCTCGCGGCTCGGGGCGTTCGCGTTGACCGCGCCCCACAGGAGGACGTGGCGGCGAAGCCCCTGCTCGGTCGTGTACTCGACGAGCGCCTGACCCTTCGCGTTCACCTTGAGGGTCGGCTTGCGGAGGTTCATGTCCGCGAACTGCTCGCTGGCCCCGGCGGTGGCGGGCAGCAGCAGCGCGGCCAGGGTCGAAAGCACGAGAAAGAGGCGGGCGCAGGTCACCAGAAGCGATATCGGCGGCGTCGCGGCGCCGCTTGAGCGCCCGGAGAACCGAAGAGGGTAGCCTCATCGAGCGCGCGGTATCCTTCTCGCAACACGATGATTACCAACCTCGCCTACATCGATGCCGGAACCGGGAGCCTCGTGCTCCAGATGGTCGCCGGAGGTGCCGCAGCCGTCGCCGTGACGGCGAAGCTCTACTGGCGCCGCCTGCGCAGGGTCCTTCACCTCAGCCCACCCGAGGACGAAGGCACGCCGAGCTGACCGCCCGAGGCCAGGTGGACGAGCAAGCGCGCACGGCCACCGACCTCGAGCCGGGATCGTTCCGGGACCCCGACAGCCGGGTCGTCCGTTCGGACGGACGCATCCTTCGTGTCCTGTCCGAGCGCGGCCTCGAGGACTGGCGGGCGTTCTCGGCCTCGCCGCTCTTCGCCCAGCTGGTCGAGGAGGGCAAGCTGATCGGCACGCGCGAGGCCGACGGGCTCGAGCTCGGCGAAACGGGGCTGCACGGGCCGGTCGCGGGAGTCCTCGAGCACGACGTCGTCCCGTTCGTCTCGTACCCGTACGAGTGGACGTTCGGGATGTTGCGCGCCGCGGCGTTGCTGCAGCTCGAGCTCGTCCGCCGCTCGGTCGAGGCCGGCTGGATGCTGAAGGACTCGTCGCCGTACAACGTCCAGTTCGTCGGCGCCCGGCCGGTCTTCGTCGACGTCGGGTCGTTCGAGCCGCTCCGTGAAGGCGAGCCGTGGGCCGGCTACCGGCAGTTCTGCATGCTCTTCCTCTACCCGCTGATGCTCCAGGCCTGGAAGGACGTCCCGTTCCAGCCGCGGCTGCGCGGCGCGATCGACGGGATCACCCCGGCGGAGGCTCGGAATCTCCTGTCCGGGCGCGACCTGTTCCACCGCGGCGTCCTGACGGACGTCGTGCTGCACAACCGGCTCGAGCGCCGCTACGCGGGCAGCACGAGCGACGTGAAGGGCGAGCTCAAGCGCGCAGGTTTCCGCAAGGAGCTGATCGTCGCGAACGTGGGACGCCTCGAGCGCCTCGTCTCGCGGCTCCGGCCTCCACGGTCGGACTCCACGTGGTCCGACTACGGGCTGACGACGACCTACACCGAGGAGGACGCAGCGCGGAAGCGGCGCTTCGTCGCCGACGCGGTGACGGCCGAGTCGCCGCGGCTCGTCTGGGACGTCGGTGCGAACGAGGGACAGCACTCGCGCGATGCGGCCGAGACCGCCGAGTACGTCGTCGCGATGGATGCCGACGCCGTCGTCGTCGACCGGCTGTACGGCGAGCTCGCGAAGCAGCGTTCGGAGCGGATCCTCTCCCTCGTCGTCAACATCGTCGACCCGTCGCCGGGCCTCGGCTGGCGAGGGATGGAGCGGCAGCCGCTCCCCGAGCGCGGCCGGCCGGACCTCACGCTCTGCCTTGCACTCCTGCACCACGTGTCGATCTCCGGCAACGTCCCCGTCGCCTCCTTTCTCGACTGGCTCCACGACCTCGGCGGCGCGATCGTGATCGAATTCCCCACGCCTGAAGACCCGATGGTGGCGCGGCTGCTCGCGCGCAAGCGTCCCCACGACCACCCCGACTACCGCCGCGACTGGTTCGAGCGCTCCCTCGCGGAGCGCTTCGACGTGGCCGAGTCGCTCGAGCTCGGCGCCGGCACACGAGTCATCTACCGTGCGCGGCCCCGCTAGGTCGAAACGCGAGATCGTCATGGGCGGCGTGCACCTCGCCGTGCTCTCGGCGCTGGCGCTCGCACAGCCCGTCCTCGACATTCTCGGGCGAAACCCCGCGTTCTTCGCAGTCCGCGGCTCGACCGGAACGCAGATCGTCCTCTTCGCGATCGCGATCACACTCGGCTTGCCCGCACTACTCCTTCTGATCGAGTTCCTCGTCGCCGCGGCTTCGCCAAGGCTCGCCGACGCGCTCCACCTGCTGTTCGTCGCGGCGCTGGCGGCCCTGCTCGCGCTGCTCGTCCTGACGAAGACGGGTGCGCTCGCCGGCGTCGTTGCGGTCGCGACGGCCGGCGCTTTGGGTCTGCTCGCCGCTGCCGCCTACCGCGCGGCGCCGCCCGCGCGGACATTCCTGACCGTCCTCGCCCCAGTGCCGGTCCTCCTCTTCGCGCTGTTCCTCTTCAACTCACCGGTTACCGACCTCGTCTTCCAGGACGAGCCGGTCGCGCGCGCCGCGGCTCCCGTGACGTCGCGCACGCCGGTGGTCCTGATCGTGCTCGACGAGTTCAGCACGGTCTCGCTGATGGACCGACGTCAGCGCGTCGACCCGGTCCGCTTCCCGAACTTCGCTTCGCTCGCAGGCGATTCGACCTGGTATCGGAGCGCGACGACCACGTATTGGCTCAGCGAGGTCGCGGTGCCGTCGGTCTTCACCGGCATCGAGCCCGACCCGGGCAGGCTCCCGGTGGCGTCGAAGTATCCGAACAGCATCTTCACGCTGCTCGGCAGGAGCTACCGGATGCGGACGATCGAGACGCTGACGCGCCTCTGCCCGAGCTCGATCTGCCGCGAGACGCAAGACGCCCAGACGCAGGCGGTGCCGAACACCGCGCGCTCGTTTGCCTCGGACGTCGGCACGGTCTACCTGCACCTCGTGGTGCCCGAGCCATACGCAAACCGACTGCCCGCGATCGACGACGCCTGGGGCAACTTCGGCCGCGACGAGGACGCCGAGGAAGAGGTGCAGCAGCGCTCAGCGGGCGAGATCGAGCCTTGCGGGCGGAACACGTGCCGCTTCGCAGACCTGATCGACAACGACACGCGGCCGACTCTGTACCTGACGCACGAGCTTCTGCCACACGTTCCGTACGTCTACCTCCCGTCCGGCCGGCGCTACGCGGTCGACGCGAGGCTGCTGCGCGGGATCGACAACGGCCGCTGGCTCGAGACGTGGCCCGCGTTGCAGGCACACCAGCGCTATCTGCTCCAGCTCGGCTACACCGATCGCGCCCTCGGGGTCATCCTCCGCCGCCTCCGCGAGACCGGCGTCTACGACCGCGCGCTGGTGATCGTCACCGCCGACCACGGCGTCGGCTTCCGCGACCAGCGGCGCCTCCCCACACCCACGAACCTCGACGAGATCGCGTTCGTGCCGTTGTTCGTGAAGTTGCCAGGGCAGCGTGCTGCGCGGATCGACGACGGGCTCGCGCGAAACCTCGACGTCGTGCCCACGATCGCGCGCGTGCTGGGGCTCACGCTGCCCTGGCGCGCGGACGGACGACCGCTGCTGGGCCGTCGTCTCGCCCGGGACGGCACCGTCACCGTCCTCAAACAGAACGGAAGCCGCGTCTCGGCGCAGCTCTCGACGCTGCTCGCACGCCGTTCCCGCGCGCTCAGGGAGCAGATCGCGACGTTCGGGACCGGTTCGCTCGACCGCGTGTACCGGATCGGCCCGCACCGCGAGCTCCTCGGACGCGAGCTCTCGTCGCTGACCGTTCTTCCGGCGCGCAGCACACGGGTGGAGATCGACGGCCGAACGCTGCTCGACTCGGTCGACCGCGCGTCCGGCTTCGTTCCCACCTTCCTCGAGGGACGGCTGCTGCCCGCCGGTGCCCGCACCGATCTCGCGGTCGCACTGAACGGCCGGGTCGCCGCGGTCACGACGACGTTCGACCAGCACGGCCAGACGCGCTTCTCGGCGCTCGTCCCGGAAGCGGCGCTGCGGAACGGGCGCAACGCCGTCGAGGTGTTCGCGGTCGAGCAAACGGGCGGCGTCCTTCGGCTCGTCCGGCTCA